>JANQOD010000234.1 GCA_028289745.1 Allomuricauda sp.
AGGTCTTCATAGTAATTCAGATTTGGGATTACTAAATTAAACAATCAAAAAGCGCACTTTTGGCATATGTTGTGAAAGTCTCTTGAACTGATGTGAAACGCCAAAAAGGCGATGTGTGAAAACAGTGCATGCAGGTCAAGCAAAAACCAGCGTGCACTTCATCGATTTTTCTTACATTTTCTAGGTCGGATCTAATATAAGCGCTATGCGCTCAAGGGCATCTTGCAAGTGATAACGACTCATGGTATCAGAGATTCTAGATAGGCCATTTCTTATATCTCTCTCAAGATTGTTCAGTTCGGCGCGCGCCACCGATCGAATGTCAGATTGGCTTGTATTGACCACCGTTGATTTCTGGTAGCCCCCGAATTCAGGCTTTTTCTTTTGGTTTTCAGCGGTCATTAAGTAGGCCAGTCTATCAATATGCGCTTTTTGCAGATTTCTTCGATAGGTATCGATTTTCTTTCCGCTTCGGGTTTCAGACCAGAGTCCGCGGCGCAGATCACGCATCATATCGACCAGTTTGTAGGCCTCATCGCCATTGGCCGCCTCATTTTCAATGATACGCGCCATTTTGCCCAAGTGTAGCATATTGTTCAATGTGTATACCTGTAGGGCCCTTATACGTTCAATGGAACCCGAATAATGTACTTTGTTAAAGATGTTTTGGTCGATTAACCACCCGGGTGTTTCAAATAACTGGGCATGCAAAAAATCATGGCAGTTTTTTTGGTGTGTTTTGGAAACATGGGTATAGACCGCCCCTTCTTGATCTGCGGTCTTATAGTATTCGTAAACCCCGCCGATATTGTTCGATACATGGCCCATATAACGTCTGAACTGTCTGATAACCTCACCGTACATCGTCTCTAGGTCGTCATAGTTTTTGCCTTCTTCGGTGGCCCAGTCCATTAGTTTGGGAACAATGCGCTTTAAATTGGCAATACCATATTCACTGGCCTTTATGGCATCATTGCCCAAATCTTCGGTCTGTGAGCTGGGATCGACCACATCACCCACCTGCTGGTGCCCAAAGCGGTACATGGGATCATCGGCATGTTCAAGGATCCACTGGTTCAAGATGGGTTTTTCGTCTTCTGCAGCAATATCCAATATTGGGCGGTAACCCCATCGAATGGAGTACTTGTCATAGACGCCGATGTCTGGCATCAGTGCTACGACTTCATCGCCGGGTTGGGCCACATAATTGAACCGGGCATAGTCCATAATGGAAGGCGCGGGGCCATATTTTTTGGTAAACGATGCCGAGCGCAACGAATCAACGGGATAGGCCGCACTACTGCCCATATTGTGTGGAAGCCCCAGTGTATGTCCTACCTCATGTGCCGACACGAAACGTATCAAGCGACCCATGATCTCATCTTTAAATGCTACGTTTTGTGCTTCAGGGTTAATGGCCGCGGTCTGTATGAAGAACCAGTTGCGAAGCAAGCTCATTACATTATGGTACCAATTGATATCAGACTCCAATATCTCGCCACTTCGCGGATCACTCACATGGGGGCCATTGGCATTGGGTATGGGTGAGGCAAGATAGCGTACCACCGAGTAGCGTACATCTTCGGGCGACCACTCAGGGTCTTCATCTGGTGTGGGGGGATCTTTGGCGATAATGGCATTCTTGAAACCCGCTTCCTCAAAGGCAACCTGCCAATCTTCGATCCCTTTTTTGATATAGGGAATCCATTTTTTTGGAGTCGCCCTATCTACATAATACACAATTTGTTTTTTTGGCTCTACCAGTTCGCCCGCTTTGAACTTTTCGATATCCTCTTCCTTTACTTCCAAACGCCATCTATCTAAATAGGTAACGGTTTTGCTTTTTTGTGCTTCCAATCCATAATCGACCTGTCCGCGGGCAAACCAGCCCACGCGCTCATCGAAATAACGGCGTTTCATGGGCTCTTTGGGCAATAGAATCATCGAATTGTTGATCTCGACCGATATGGAGCCCAAACTTTGGTTACTGGGCGGTTTTTTTGCCACATAGGTCTTCACATGGCGGGCCTCGATATTCAATGGATAGCTTTTAATGGATTCAATATAACTACGGTCGCCATCCAATCGACTGATTTTATACCGGTCACGAAATCTGTCAGGCATGCCCAGCGCATTCACATCTTTGGTGAACATAGGGTCTACTTCAATGACCGTGGCGGGGTTCAATGAATCTTTCTTGTTGAAGGCTTTGATATCAAACGAAAAAAGAACAGGTTCAAAATTAGAATTGACCACGGCTTCATGAATGGGCAGCGAGTCGGCCGCATAGTTACCGTACGATACCACACGAAGCAATACCTTTTTTGGCTTTTTCTGCCAGCGTAGTACTTGCGTGTTGATCTTACCACCCCCAAAACCGATACCCGTGGCAGTTTTTGAGATACGGCTCACCATCAACATTTCACGGTTGAAGAGCGAATCGGGTATTTCATAATAATGTTTGTCATCGACCATATGTACATGAAAAAGACCCTCATCGGTACGGGCCTCTTTGGTGATGACCTTATCGTAAGGCTTTATTTTATCATCTTTCTTCGACTTGGTATCAGCTGTCTTTTCAGTGTCTTTTTTCTTTTTCTTAAAGAGTTGGGCATCGGTGGTTTGAAATGTTGCCGCCAAAAAGAGTAAGGGCAACAATTTCAGAAATAGTTTTTGGAACATTTTTTTGAAGGGATTTGAATATTTCGAATTCTATAAAGAACCTAAAAATTGTAGGAAACAAGTGTTAAAAAAATATTAATGTGAAATTTTTTCCCGACAAATCGTAACCCTTCGAAATACTGCATTTTATTGATGCTCCCAATGCAATCGCCCACTATACTTGCGTTCACAGCGCATCGAACTTTTGTTAAAAAAGCCAAAACAGTGTAACAATTTAAAATTATGCCAGTCTTATATGCAATGACATCAATCATCAAATCAATCAAAAAATGAACAAGTTATTAGTATTTTTCGGATGCGCACTTTTAAGTAGTACCACCGAAGCAGCACCACAAGAAAGTACGGTACCCGTGATACATATAAGCACGGAGATGACGCGTACGATTGCCAACCAGTTTACGGTTTTTGAAGAGGCCGAGATAGAAAAGGATGCTCCTTTCTATGTAGCAAAATTTATTGTAGAGCAGCCTAAAGAATTGAGTTTAGACGAAATAGAGTATATCGAGGAAGAACCAGAAGTCAATCTTGGTTTTGATACTTCCGATTATCTTCCTGAAGGGTTTGATCCCCATAAGACCTATTTTGATTTGAATTCCATCATATACATCGAAGACGATAACACGGCCGAACTAGGTTTTGATATCTCAGCGTATCTGCCAGAAGGGTTTGACCCCTACAGTGAAGGTGAAGTTACTGTCGATTCGATAAATTATATCGAGGAAGAAGATGAGAATTTGGGCTTCGACACCAAAGACTATCTACCTGAGGGCTTCAACCCTTACGAAAAGCACTTTGATTTGAACTCGATCGAGTACATCGAAGAAGAGGAAGTAATCGATTTGGGCTTCGATCCCTCTGCTTATCTTCCCGAAAACTTTGATCCCCATGCGGGTCATGCTAGGTAGGATGTTTTCATTTTATCAATTTTTTGAGTTAGTTAGTTGATAAATCCCGGCACTCGCCGGGATTTTTCATGGTCTATATCATGAAAAATAAACCCTTAACAAAAAAATAACAGAAAAATCGATGAAGTGCAACTGTTAAAAAAGTAGGGCAAAAGTTGCCGAATCGGCAAAAAGAAATGGTCAGAATTATCGAGTTGTCATTCCCTGAAATCAAAATTTAGCAATTGTTTTCTTACACCATTTTTTGGCAATTGTTAAGCAATTTAAAAATATACCAAACCTTGTTTTTAACAGTTTTACCTTTGTACAATAAATCGAACAATAAACTATGAAATATAAAAAATATATATCGACCCTGTTCATCGCAGCGATGCTCTTGCCGCTTTTCAGCGCCAAAGCAAAAAAAGATGAAACCACTTTTAAGTTTGATATCAATTCAATCGAATTTGTAGAAAGCCCGGGTGATATGGAACTTGGTTTTGATACTACAGATTACCTTCCCGAAGGGTTCAACCCATATGAGGGCGAGGTAACGGTAAAGTCCATCAATTATATCGAGGAAGAGGACTGTGATTTAGGTTTTGACACAGCCGAGTACCTTCCAGAAGATTTTGACCCCTATAAAAGATAAGTTTCAAATATAGTTGGTTGAGTTAGTTAGTTTTTAATGAAATCCCGCCCGAATGCCTATTCGAGCGGGATTTTTTGTTCACCACTAGAAATAAGCCATTTACAACAAAAAATTGCATAGGTTTTCTAAATACGCCATTTTTGGGGGCAACTACCAAATCGATGACTATGAGACTTAGAAAGACTGCTTTTTTGCTTGTTTTTGTCTTTACTACGACGAGCACCATTTCGGCCCAGACCTATAGAGAATTTGTGGCCTTGGTCGAAGTGTACCGTAATACGAAGGGTTATAACTGGACAGAATCTTGGGATCTCAATACACCCATGACCACATGGAAAGGGGTCACCATCAAAGATGGACATGTTGTGGGCCTAGATCTTTCAAACAATAACTTGGAAGGAAAGATACCGTTGACATTGATCAATTTGAAACATTTGAAGCATCTCGACCTTTCAGGAAACAAATTGAAGGGCAGATTGCCAGGGGGCATCGGAAGAATGACCCAACTCTATACCTTCAATGTTTCTAACAATGGCCTATCAGGAAAAATTCCGAGAGGTTTTGCAAAACTTGCCAAATTAAAATCACTGCAATTGGCCAATAACAATTTTGAAGACTTCAGAGGGCTTGAAGAAATAAAAAAACACCAATTGGTCTTTTTCGATATGAACAGTGATTTCAAGCACCTGCAATTGCTCAGTCTTAAATCACAGAACGTTCGCATGGCAAACCTTGAATATGAAGATATCGAATGACTTTATCATAAAGAAGTTCACAAAAGATGCCCAAGGGCATCTTTTTTTGTTCAGAACAACAACGGAAGCACAAACTGAAACATCAGAATCAATAAGGCCACTGCAATCAGGTTCAGAATAATACCTACCCTGGCCATTTGGGGCACTTTCACATGGCCACTGGCAAAAACAATGGCATTGGGGGGTGTTGCCATCGGCAGCATAAAAGCACAACTGCTGGCCATGGTCACGGGAATCAATAGATAGAGCATGGGCACGCCAAGCCCAATGGCAATGCCGGCCACTACGGGGGCCAGAACGGCCACCAAGGCAACATTGCTCATCAGCTCGGTCATGAAGAGCATTAAAAGTATCAATAATGAAGCGGTCAATAGAATACTGATATCGCTGCTGGCAATGGCTTCTGCCACTAGATCGACAATACCACTGACCGACATTCCCTTGGCCAATGCGAGACCACCGCCAAAAAGAATCAAAATGCCCCATGCCAATCGTGAGGTATCTTTCCAACTGATGATGAAATCTCCCTTTTTGATATTGTACGGCACCGAAAACAGTGCAATGGCCGCAAACATGCTGATCATGGTATCAGAAAGCCCTAAACTTGGAATGATGGAGTTGATCAATGTTCTAAAAATCCAAAGAAAGACAGTGACCCCAAAAATTGTCAACACCATCTTTTCTTTGCCAGAGGTAGGCCCCAATTTCGTTAGCTCTCTATCGATGACCTCTTTTGAGGCATTGAATTTCAGATCGCGATTGGGAAACATCCATTTCACAAGTACCAAGTAAATGATACCGATCATCAGTGCAGAAAAGGGCAGACCGATGGTCATCCACTTTAAAAAAGAGATTTCGATGTTATATTCGTTTTCCAATAGGCCGATGAGCACCGAGTTGGGCGGTGTGCCAATAACGGTGGCAATGCCTCCGGCATTGGCCGAAAAAGCAATGCCCAACATGACACTCAGTGCAAAGTTTCGATCTCTTTTTGTGAATCCGTCCTCATCATGTATGAGCAGATCGATTACCGAAAGGGCAATGGGCAACATGACCACTGTACTGGCGGTATTGCTGATCCACATGCTCAATGAAGCGGTCGCGATCATGAAGCCCAGTACCACTTTGTCGGGCGTAGTGCCCGTCAAACGAATGATATTGAGCGCAATGCGCCTGTGCAGATTGACCTTTTC
>JANQOD010000247.1 GCA_028289745.1 Allomuricauda sp.
TTGATTTCAGGAATATCCATTTCAAGCATTACCACATCGGGGGAGATTTTTTCCAAAGTTTCGAAAAGTTCAGTGGTCGATGAGACATCGGCCACCACCTCCATGTCGGAAACTGAATCGATCACCTGCTTAACGCCCAAACGAACAATAGGGTGATTGTCAGCAACTAAAACTTTAATCATTGTGGTAGGTTTTCTTATTTCTAATTAAAAATTGGTTGGCCGTAATATATCGCCTACAAAGGCTGACAGGCAATTTAACCAATTTGGGGAACAAATGTGCCATTTTTTTCTTAAAACCACAGAATTTTTGGGGTTTTAATCGTTTTACTATACGTTTTTTTGGTTAATCGGCTGCTTTTAAAGAATTTGGAATCTTGCATATGGGTATAGGAACCATCTTGTGCTTGTTGGCCGTATTCAATTTTTTATAGATGTTGAAGACTTCCTGTTGCCTACCTGAAAAGTCTTCAACGCTTTTTCCTTCGTCGTCCATTTTCATGGCCCACTCCAATTCAGGATAGGAAGCACCGATCTGGTCTTCATCCGTACGATTGTCGCCCCACAGGCCATCGGTCGGAGGTGCATCCATGATATCTTGGTTGATTCCCAAGACCTTTCCCAGCGCATATACCTCTGTCTTCAACAAATCGGCAATGGGGCTGAGGTCAACGCCACCATCGCCGTATTTGGTGTAGAATCCCACACCGAAATCTTCCACCTTGTTACCCGTTCCGGCGACCAAATAGCCCTTAAGGGCAGCAAAATAGTATAAGGTGGTCATGCGCAGGCGCGCACGGGTATTGGCCAAAGACATGAAACGCTCTTCCTCGCTTTCGACTTTGGGCAAAGCGGCGACCAGGTTATCGAACACGGTTGTGAGATTGACCGGTTGGCGAGACACGTTCGGGAAATTTTGCGCCAACCAGTCGATATGGCGATCTGCCCGGGTCACTTGTCTCTCAGATTGGTGTATGGGCATTTCAACACACAGAACATCGAGTCTGGTTTTGGCACATAGGGTAGAAGTGACGGCAGAGTCTATTCCCCCTGAAACACCCACTACAAATCCCTTCATTTTTGCATTTCTGGTGTAGTCTTTTAACCACGTTACGATATATTCGATGACCTTTTCAGTTTGCATGAATCAGTATTTAGAATCAAAGATTTATTTTTGTGCCCTGTAAAGGTAAACCCTGGGCCGTTAAAAATGAAGCATAGAGCAAAATACCTTGTGATACTGGTCGTTTTGGCGTTTTTGTCTTCATGCCGTCAAGAAGACCGGCGCGAAGCCGAAATAGCCAAAATACCCATTGAGCTGAAAGTGCTGCGCTTCGATGCTGAGTTTAATCGAGCGGCCTCTGGTGACTTGCCCGGTTTAAAGACAAAGTATCCCTACCTATTTCCTGAAAAAACACCAGACTCCATTTGGATCTCGATGATGGCCGATACCCTTCAGCAACGGTTGGCCAACGAGACCCATAGGATATTTGGTGACTTTGAAGCCCAAGAACAACAAATTCACGAATTGTACCAGCATATCAACTATTATTTTCCAAAGGAAAGGCTGCCAAAGGTAGTGACCTTGGTCTCTACCGTCGATTATGAGAACCGTGTGGTGTTGGCCGATTCACTGTTGCTTTTGGGGCTTGACAATTATCTGGGAAGCGACCATACATTCTACAAGGGTCTTTCAAGTTATATCGCCCAACGGCTTGATTCAAAATACTTGTTGTCAGATATGGCCAGTGCCTTTGCTAAAAAGGTAAATCCGTATCCGCGTGACCGTATGTTTTTGTCACGAATGATCTATTACGGAAAAGAGCTTTACCTAAAAGATAAATTTCTTCCTGACGATACCGATGCCCAAAAAATTGGCTATACCCCAGCACAGATGCAGTGGGCCCAAGAGAACGAAGAGCAGATTTGGCGCTTTTTCGTAGAGCAAGAACTCTTGTACAGTACGGACTCGAAGCTTGACAAGCGCTTTTTAGACCCTGCACCCTTTTCAAAATTTGGCTTAGAGCTCGACAATGAATCGCCGCCCCGCTTAGGGCGCTATATGGGTTGGCAGATTGTCAGGGCGTTTATGGAAGGGAACAATGTGACCCCACAACGGCTGTTGGCATTGCCTTCAGACGAAATATTTAAAAAATCAAACTACAAACCCAAACGATAGATGGCGATAGTACATACCTCAGAAATAAGATTGAAAGTGGGTCTTGATGAGAACCGCGTACCCGAAGAACTCACATGGTCGGCAGAAGATGGTGGTGTTGATAATGAAGAGGCCAAGGCTATGATGCTGTCGGTCTGGGACAGTAAAAACAGAGAGTCGCTCAAAATTGATTTGTGGACAAAAGATATGCCCGTAGATGAAATGAAAATCTTCTTTCACCAGACCTTGACGACCATGGCCGACACTTTTATGAAGGCCACCCAAGACGAAAAGATGACCGCTACCATGAAAGATTTTTGCGATTATTTTGCCGAGAAGTTAGAGCTAAAAGGCTAGCAAGCCGAGGTCTGGTGATCCCCAATTATTGGTCAGCTCTGTAGCGTAGCCCTATATGCACTTATCAAAGTGAATGGCCCCACTCTTGTAATGTGGGTTGTTTTATGGTTTGCACAGGCCATAAGCTATTTCACCCATGTAACATTCCAATAGCCGCTCATTAGTGATGATCGACCTGGCATGTTTTGTTTGTAAAATCCACATTTTTACCCTTATGGGGGTCTTTGGATAATTTCTTTGGGAATTTTATTAAAATCAAGATACGACCACAAAAAGTGGTTGGCCGATTTAGAAGTACCGTTTTGCCTTTGAACAATCATAACTTTAGAGCTCAAAAAAGAAGATTTTGAAACGCTTTACTCTTTTCTTCGGGATTATTTTTTTTAATGGATTTCTTTTAATGCACGAAAGTTTGTCCCAATCGGGCTATTCTGATACCAGAAGTGCAAGCGGAACATTGTGGAACAATACCACAACCACAGCGCACATGAATGAGTTGACGAATAAGTTCAGGAACTACAATGGTGTTGAAATAAAACTCTCAAGCATTAGGGGTTCGATGTATTTTAATGAAGATTTTGTGATGGGCAAAATATATATCGGTGACCGGCCATACGGTGATTATCCGATGAGGTACAATGCTTATTCAGATGAGATGGAAGCCAAAAAAACCGCTAATGGTGAAGCTGAGATCGTAATGAAGAGTAATCTGTTGTCGTTCCATATAGGGGGCAAAAAATATGTCATGAAAGACTACTTGAACACCAAGGGCAATTTAACCCAAGGCTATCTTGTGGTTTTGGTTTCGAATGACAAATACAGTTTATACCAAAAGAAAGCCAAAATCTTTAAACAAGGTAAAAAAGCTGAAACTTCATTTCACCAGCCCGTACCTCACCAATTTATGGAATCTAGCTCATTTTACATCAGTAAAGGTGATGGTAGGCCAAGGCATCTTAAAGGTTCAAAGAAAGCTGTGGAGCACTTTTTTTCAGAAGAAAACCCAAAAAGCATAAAAGGGTTTGTCAAGAAAAACAAGCTCGACCTGAAAGAAAAGGAGGGTTTGGTCAGTTTGGTAAACTATTTAAATGGTAGCGATAGGTGAGCATCAAAAAATATACTGGTTGCACAATCTTTTAGGCATAAACAAAACCAATGTATTTTTGATTCATGGAAAAGAAAGCGGCCAAGAAGCTCATTTTTGTCTATAATGCCGATTCAGGTGCACGTAATGCGGTATTGGACAGTATGCACAAAATTTTCAGTCCATCGACCTATGATTGTAACCTGTGTGACATTACCTATGGTGCTTTTACCGAAAACCGTATTTGGAAACGCTTTCGCAAAGACAGCCCACACCAAATGGTGTTTTTGCACAGAGACGGGTTTTCTAAACGATATGCGAGCAAGTTTGGGTATAAATTTGACTTTCCGATTGTGCTCATCGAAGGTAAAAAAGGCCTAGAAGTATTGATTTCGAACCAAGAGTTGAATGGGCTCAAAACGTCCCGTGCACTCATTCGGTTGGTGAAAGAACGCACCTAGCTATTTTGTTCGGTAATTTCTCGATTGATGGTCTCAATATAGCCCAATACCTCGTCACGCCCTGTTCGATGGGCAGCGGAAGTCACAAAATGAAGGGGGGTCTCTTCCCAAGCGGTATCGAGCAGTTGTTGCAAATAGGCCTCTACGTTTCGTTCAATGGTCGCCGGTTTCAACTTGTCAGCTTTGGTGAAGATGATTCCAAATGGAATTCCGTTCGAGCCAAGCCACTCCATAAACTCCAAGTCGATTTTTTGGGGTTCATGGCGAATATCGACCAAGACAAAGGCGCTCACCAATTGTTGCCTTTTCAAAAAGTATTGGGTGATATATTGCTGAAAGGTCTTTTTGTCTTTTTTGGAGACACGCGCATAGCCATAACCGGGCAAATCGACCAAAAACCACTGATTATTGATTTTGAAATGGTTGATAAGCTGCGTCTTGCCAGGACGCCCCGAGGTCTTGGCCAGCCCTTTTTGTCCAACGAGCATGTTGATCAATGAAGACTTGCCCACATTAGATCGTCCGATAAAGGCATATTCGGGCAGCGGTTCTTTCGGGCATTTCGCCACGTCAGAATTGCTCATGACAAATTGGGCAGAAATGATTTTCATGATCCTAAGATAAAAAATGGACGATAATGGCCAAGGGAATAAAGCCTGAAAACCGTTTATTGAACGACCGGTATCAAGTACCGAAGAGCCAACATCAAAACGCTCTTTTGTCTAACCACGCCGCTAAAATGACATTAAACTCCTCAGGGTGTTCCATCATAGGGGCGTGACCGCATTTTTCAATCCAAAAAAGGTCTGAATCGGGCAATAGTTGGTGAAATTCCTCGGCAACATTTGGTGGTGTGACCGTATCGTTTTTTCCCCAAATAATGCAAGTGGGCGTTTTCATTTTGGGGAGGTCTTTTGACATGTTATGGCGAATGGCACTTTTAGCAATGGCCAAGGTCTTCACCAATTTCATACGGTCATTGACCGTAGCATAGACCTCGTCGACAATTTCCTTGGTGGCCACTTTGGGATCATAGAAAACATCTTCGGCCTTTTTCTTGATGAATTCATAATCGCCACGTTTGGGATAGCCATCACCCATGGCGCTTTCGTACAGACCTGAGCTACCGGTAATGACCAAGGCCTTGACCATTTCAGGAAACATCTTGGTGTGCAAGAGACCGATGTGGCCGCCCAAAGAATTTCCCAAAAGAAT
>JANQOD010000252.1 GCA_028289745.1 Allomuricauda sp.
GTTATTTGAGAATTTGATAGGCAACCAATGCCACAAGGTACGCAAAACTGCTCATAAAGACCAGTTGAAGTACGGGCCATTTCCAAGAATTGGTCTCACGTTTGACTATGGCTAAGGTACTCATGCACTGCATGGCAAAGGCATAGAAAAGCATCAAAGAAATGCCCGAGGCCAAATCAAATAGCGGTTGGCCGACATCGTCAAGTTCGGCGGCCATTCGGCTTTTGATGGTCTCTTCTTCATCGCTGCCCACACTGTAAATGGTCGCCAAGGTACCCACAAAAACCTCTCGTGCGGCAAATGAGGTCAAGATGGCGATACCGATTTTCCAATCATAGCCCAAAGGTTGTACCAAGGGCTGAATGGATTTGCCCATATGGCCAATGAAAGAATGCTCTAACCTATGGCTCGCTATCTCTTGCTCTATGGCCCTTTCCCTAAGGTTTTCTGTTTTTATCCGTATAGAATCCTGCATGGCCTTTAAGCTTATGGCCCTGTTGGTATGGGTGACACTCACGGGAGTTGACTGCTTGTACTCTTCCAGTTTTCGTTCTATGTACGAATGACTGTATTGTGACAGCCCTTGGTCTTCGATGCGTTGTTTTACGATACCCTCTGCATTCTTGAATTCTTCAGAAAGTCCGTTAGACCCTAAAAACCAGAGTACTATCGAGATGGCCAAAATGATTTTTCCCGCACCTAGAACAAAGCTCTTGGTTTTTTCGACAACGGTAAAGGCAACGTTTTTGAGCAGGGGCAAACGATACGTGGGCATCTCGACCATAAAGAGTGAACGAGACCTGATTTTCATGATCTTGTTCAATACCATGGCCGATAGAATGGCCATTACAAATCCGAGAATATAGAGCAACATAAGTGTCAGGGCCTGATAGCCCAACCCCAAAAAACGGCCCTTGGGTATGACCAAAGAGATCAGGATCAAATACACGGGCAGTCGTGCCGAACAAGTGGTGAACGGGGTGACCAATATGGTGATGAGGCGTTCTTTCCAATTTTCGATGGTTCGGGTCGCCATCACGGCCGGTATGGCACATGCCGTGCCCGAAATCAAGGGCACCACACTTTTACCACTTAGGCCAAAGGGGCGCATCAACCGATCCATCAAAAAGACCACACGACTCATATAGCCCGTTTCTTCCAACAGTGAAATAAAGAGAAACAGAAAAGCGATTTGCGGAATGAAAATAACAATGCCCCCAATGCCGGCCAAAATGCCCTCGGCCAACAAATCGGTCAAAACCCCCGTGGGCAAGGTATTCTTTATCCAATCACTGGCAGCAGCAAATTGGGCATCGATGAAGTCCATGGGGTAGGTGCTCCAATCAAAGATGGCTTGAAAGATCAACAACAAAAGGGCGAAGAAGATAAAATAACCAAAGACTTTGTGGGTCAACACCTTATCTAAAGAGGCCCGAAGCCCCTTGGCGGCCTGAAGGTCGACCTTGTACGTTTCTTTGAGTATGCCGTTGATAAATTGGTACCGTAGAACGGTTTCCCTGTGTTGTAGCCGTTTTAACTCGCTCTTTGATTTTGTGTTGAAGGAAGAGGAGTCTTCGATACGCTTTTTTTTCAACGGCATGAAGTTCACGTCTTGGGTGATGACCAACCAAAGTTTATACAGGTTTTCTTTCGGAAATGTTTTTTGCAATCGACCAAAATATTCGGTATCGATGACAGAGGCATTGAGATTGGGTTCTGTTGAAAGATTCTTGTAATCGGCGATTAACGTTTTGATGTGGTCGACACCCTCTTTTTTTCGGGTGCTGACCAAGGCTATTTTGGTATTCAAGCGTTGCTCCAACAACGCTACATCCAAAGAAATGCCCTTACGCGACATTCTATCTGACATGTTGATGACCAAAATGGTCGGAATCTTCAGATCTTTGATCTGGGTGAACAAGAAAA
This sequence comes from Allomuricauda sp., assembly GCA_028289745.1. GTDB lineage: Bacteria > Bacteroidota > Bacteroidia > Flavobacteriales > Flavobacteriaceae > Flagellimonas_A. The sequence continues at coordinate 1,927 of JANQOD010000252.1, forward strand.
GGTTTCGCTTGAGGTTTTCAACATCGCTGATCACTACGGCCACATCGGGATAATCTTTATCATTTTTATTGAGCAGAAGCTCGACCACCACACTTTCATCGAGTGATGTGGTGTTCAGACTGTAGGTGCCGGGTAAGTCTAGAATA
>JANQOD010000262.1 GCA_028289745.1 Allomuricauda sp.
GATCACCGATACCGAAACGGGCAAATATGCCGTGCTTTCAGACATTTTGGGCGATGAAGACCATTTGGGCGACATGGATTTCAAGGTCACGGGTACCGCAGACGGTATCACGGCCTGCCAAATGGACATCAAGGTAAAGGGGCTCTCTTATGAAATCTTGGTCAAGGCATTGATGCAGGCCAAAGACGGCAGGATGCACATACTTGAAAAATTGGTCGATACCATTTCAGAGCCTCGTGCAGAAGTGAAGCCACATGCGCCAAAAATTGTTACTACCGTTATTCCTGGCGAATATATCGGTGCTTTGATCGGTTCAGGCGGAAAGGTCATTCAAGAATTGCAAAAAGAGACCAAAACGACCATCGTTATCAATGAAGACCCTGTAACCGAGGAAGGAATCGTGGAGATTCTGGGTACCGATCAAAATGGAATCGATGCCGTACTTGCCAAAATCGACGCGTTGATGTTCAAACCTGAAGTGGGCAGTGTTTATGAGGTACAAGTCATCAAAACCCTAGATTTCGGTGCGGTAGTAGAATATACCGAAGCCCCTGGCAATGAAATACTATTGCATGTTTCTGAACTGGCTTGGGAACGTACCGAAAATGTGACCGATGCGGTAAATCTTGGCGATGTGTTCGATGTCAAATATTTTGGCTTTGACCCTAGGACCAAAAAAGAAAAGGTTTCGAGAAAGGCCTTATTGCCCAAGCCTGAAGGGTATCGGGAAAGACCTCCAAGGGATAGGGACAATAGAAATCGCGGAAACGACAGAAATCGCGACCGAAGACCCAAAAGAAACTGATATAACTTCCCTTTTTGTTATAAGGCCCCGGATGTTCATTCGGGGCCTTTTTTATATTAATATCAATTAATTCTTTACGAATTGTAACTTTTTTACGTTTTATACGTATAATCTAATGAGTTCAGCTCATAAACAAAACTGAAAGGGAAAATTTAGATGAGACAGTTAAAGATCACAAAACAGGTTACCAATAGGGAAACCGCTTCGTTGGACAAGTATCTTCAAGAAATCGGTAAAGTTGATTTGATCACTGCCGAAGAAGAGGTAGAATTGGCACAACGTATCAAGGCCGGCGACCAAATCGCCCTTGAGAAATTGACCAAGGCAAACTTGCGGTTCGTGGTATCTGTGGCCAAACAATACCAAAACCAAGGTTTGACCTTACCAGATTTGATCAACGAAGGAAATTTAGGGTTGATCAAGGCCGCACAGCGTTTTGATGAGACACGCGGTTTCAAGTTCATCTCATATGCCGTTTGGTGGATCCGCCAATCTATTTTGCAAGCATTGGCAGAACAATCGCGTATCGTTCGCTTGCCCTTGAACAAGATCGGTTCCATCAACAAAATCAATAAAACCTTTGCTTATTTAGAGCAAGCCCATGAACGTGTACCCTCAGCAGAGGAAATAGCCAAAGAGTTGGATATGACGGTCGAAGATGTAAAACAGTCGTTGAAAAACTCAGGTCGCCATGTTTCCATGGATGCGCCGCTGATCGATGGTGAAGATTCAAACCTATATGATGTATTGCGAAGTGGAGAGTCACCAAACCCTGATAAGGAATTGTTGCATGAATCACTGCGCACCGAAATAGAAAGGGCACTGGAGACCTTGACGCCAAGGGAAGCCGATGTCATTCGACTGTATTTCGGTCTGGCCGGTCAGCATTCAATGACCTTGGAAGAAATCGGTGAAACCTTTGATTTGACCCGTGAACGTGTACGCCAGATCAAGGAAAAAGCCATCAGAAGGCTAAAGCACACGTCTAGAAGCAAGATTTTGAAGACCTATCTAGGGTGATTCACAGTAAATTACAGTTAAATAAACCTTAAATTGTTTTTTTGTCAAGAAAATTGTAATTTAGTAAACTACAACAGTTTATCATGACTGTTCGTTTTTTGATTGATGAATAAACTCCGGCTGATTACCGGAGTTTTTCATTTAACGGCTTTGCCATCTATTTTCTACCTTTGCCGCATGACAAAAATAATAGCCCCCTCCCTATTGGCAGCCGATTTTGCCAACTTGCAACGAGATATCGAAATGGTCAACCAAAGTGATGCCGATTGGTTTCATCTAGATATCATGGACGGGGTATTTGTACCCAATATTTCTTTCGGTATGCCCGTGGTCAAAGCCATGGCCCAACACGCCCAAAAACCGTTGGATGTACACTTGATGATCATCGATCCAGACCGCTATATCAAGACTTTTGCCGAATTGGGTGCAGCTGTACTTTCTATTCACTATGAGGCCAGCCCACACCTGCACCGTACACTGCAGGCCATCAAGGCCGAGAACATGAAAACCGGGGTGGCCATCAATCCACATACCGCCGTACAACTTTTAGAAGATACCATACAAGACATAGACTTGGTATGTATGATGAGTGTCAATCCTGGTTTCGGTGGGCAATCATTTATTGAGAACACCTATAAAAAGGTCAGCGACCTAAAAAATATCATCGAAAAAAGAAATGCTAAAACGCTCATCGAGATCGATGGTGGTGTCAATGCCGATAATATCAAAAAACTTGCCGATGCAGGTGCCGATGTGTTCGTGGCGGGCAGTTTTGTCTTCAAAAGCGAGAATCCGACCGAAACCATTAAAACCCTCAAGCAAAAGATTGCCTGATGCAGCAATTTGACATCATCATAATAGGGGGCGGCCCCATCGGTATTGCATGCGGATTGGAGGCCAAGAAAAAGGGACTCACCTATCTTATCATCGAAAAAGGGCCCATTGTCAATTCGTTGTTCAATTACCCCATCAATATGCAGTTTTTCTCCTCTTCTGAAAAATTGGAAATCGATGAAATACCCTTTATCAGTAAAGATGCCAAACCAAAACGCAATGAGGCCCTGGAATACTATCGCCGAATTGTGGTCTCGAACCAACTGAACATCCATCTGTTCGAAAGGGTGGCGGATGTTATCAAAAAAGAGGCAGGCTTTACTGTTGAAACCGACAAAGATCGGTACACAGCAAAAAATATCATTGTGGCCACGGGTTTCTATGACCTTCCGAACAACATCGATGTACCGGGTGAAAAGCTTCCCAAGGTTTCCCATTATTATAAAGACCCCCATTTTTATGCCAGTCAGAAATTGGCGGTTATCGGGGCCAGTAATTCTGCGGTCGATGCGGCTTTGGAGTGCTGGCGAAAAGGCTCTGAGGTGACCATGGTGGTCAGGGAACCCGAAATTGGGCAACGTGTCAAATATTGGGTCAGGCCAGATATTCTGAACAGAATCGAAGAAGGAAGCATCAAGGCCTACTTCAATTCAAATGTCACCGAAATCAAAGAAAAAGAGATTGTCGTCAAAACCCCTGAGGGCGAAGTCGTTTTGGAAAATGACTTTGTGCTTGCCCTCACAGGCTACAGGCCAGATTTCAAGTTTCTGCAACAACTGGGCATTGAGCTCTCAGACGATGAAAAACGATTGCCCAACTACGACCCTGATACCATGGAAACCAATATAGATGGGCTATATCTGGCCGGGGTCATCTGTGGTGGTATGGAGACCCATAAATGGTTTATCGAGAATTCACGCATTCATGCCCCCATCATCATCAATGCCATTCTGAAAAAGAAATAGGTAAACGTAAATTGTTCTGCGTAACCCCATAGTTATCAAGACACAAAGCACGATAACGGGAAACCATTTTTAGTTTCCAGACAGGCCTTTGAGCATATAATCCCGATTATCGCGTAAACAATTTGAATCATTTTCGACCAAGGTACGTAGTTGCTATCACCTTGATACCCAACAACATCAAAATTGAACACTATGCTTGAACAAGTGCACTTGGTGGCCCAATATTTGGCCATGGCAGGAAAAAGTTTTTTAAAGGAAAAAGAAGATGACAGCCATACCAATGTCGGGTTTGTTACGGAAACCAAACTTCTGGAAACCTGGCCCTTGAACGACAACGGCACCAAACTGCAATTAGATCTTTTGAATTTCTCATTGTCTTGGAGTTCAAATAAGTCAGCACTATCCCTAGACGGAAAATCACATAAGGAAGT
>JANQOD010000273.1 GCA_028289745.1 Allomuricauda sp.
TGCTGCCAACAGAAAAGTGGAAGCCATCACCATTTTTAAGATTCTCGATCGAGAATTACAGCTTGTCGATATACAATATACCGGTGGAGCGGAGCTACGTGAATTTAATATTACCCCAAATGGGGAATGGTTAATTGCCTGTCACCAAAACTCGCATGATACAGTGGTTTATAAGGTTCAAGAGAACGGTAAACTGGAAGAACGCTACCGAACCAAAGAATTTCTATCTCCGGTTTGCATTGTGTTTCCCGATAATGACGTGACGAAATGACAAAAAGCTAAATCGATGCAAAAGAAAGACCAAACAAAAGATGGACCGTTGAGCGGATTGGTAGTAGCTGACTTTACCCAGTTGGCCCAAGGGCCATGGGCTACGCAAATGTTGGGTGATATGGGGGCCGATATCATCAAGATCGAACCGGTAAAGGGAGATTGGATGCGACATTACGCCTATGGCAATCTATATCCTGAAGGTGAAAGCATTTCATTTGTTAGTTTCAATAGAAATAAACGAAGCATCGCACTTAACCTTAAAGATGCTATTGAAAATGAAATTGCACGAAACATCATTGCCAAGGCCGACATCTTGGTCGAGAATTTTAGGCCGGGTGTAATGGAGCGATTGGGGCTTGGGTATGAAGACATGAAAAAGCTAAATCCGGCTTTGGTGTATTGCTCTAGTTCGGGTTATGGTTCTTCTGGTCCTTATTTACATCGCCCAGGGCAAGATTTATTGGCCCAATCTATCGGTGGAGGGGCGGCACTTAATGGCAAAAAGGGTGAAATGCCCGTGGTCACTGCCGTGGGTCAGGCAGATTTGTTGACCAGTTTATTTATCAATCAATCGGTTTTGGCGGCCATTTATCATCGTGAGAAGACAGGTGAGGGCCAAAAAATAGAGGCCAATCTGTTGAATTCGGTTGTAGGATTTCATGTTCAAGAAATCACGGCGTATTTGCATAAAGGAGAGAATCCTGAACGAAGCGAAAGCGGCATTCCCAATCCATGGCTTGGGGCTCCATACGGACTCTACACTACCAAAGATGGCTATGTCGCCATCGGAATGAACTCAGTGCAAAAACTAGCGCAGGTCGTGGGTCTTGAACAATACGATTCTGATGCATTTGCTTCTAACAACATTATGGAGGATAGAGATGAAATTCGCCTCAGTTTTGATGCTGTTTTTATGACCAGAACCTCAGAAGAGTGGCTTAAAACCCTATTGGAACATGATATTTGGTGCTCTCAGGTAAACACATTTGATGAAATGGTGGTTGACCCCCAAATAGCACATAATGAAATGATCATCGAACTTGATCATCCGACCATAGGCAAGGTGAAAACTACCGGTTTTCCGGTATGGTTCAGTGAAACGCCACAAAAAATCTACCGATCGGCACCCTTGCTCAACGAAAATGCCAAGGAGATACTACTGGAATTTTGTGATTTTTCTGAGGATGAGATAAATACGTTAACAATGGAGAAAAAGAACACATGAAGTTAGGATTTGGTTTGTACAAACATATGCTCAATGCATCCCACTACAATTTTGCAAAACAATGTGGTGCCACCCATGTGGTCATTCATCTAGTTGATTATTTTGGGCATAGCAGAAACAATGTAGACCAACCCATAGGGGGCACAACAGGTTGGGGTAAAGCTGGCAACCCTGATGAAATCTGGTCTTATGAGGAGTTGTTGGCCATTAAAAATGAGATCGATGCCCATGGTTTGAAACTTGAGGCCATTGAAAATTTTGATCCTGCACATTGGTATGATGTATTGTTGGATGGGCCTAAGAAAGAGCGGCAAATGAATAAGCTCAAACAGCTGATCCGAAATGTGGGGAAGGCAGGAATCCCGATTTTTGGGTACAACTTTTCATTGGCAGGAGTGTCATCAAGATACCAAGGGCCCTTTGCACGTGGAGAAGCAATTTCTGTTGGCATGAACGGTGTGGATGACACGCCGATACCCAATGGAATGGTCTGGAACATGATCTATGATGAAAATGCCGTTGAGGGTACGCCGCCAAAAATTGGCCATGATGAACTATGGGATCGGTTGCAGTATTTTTTAGACGGTATTTTACCGGTTGCCGAAGAAGCTGGGGTTACCATGGCCGCACATCCCGATGACCCTCCCGTGCCCTATTTGAGAAATACCCCTAGATTGGTGTACCAACCCCATATGTATCAAAAGTTGATCGATATGAATGCAAGTCGGGCAAACCAGTTAGAGTTTTGTTTGGGGTCCATTGCTGAAATGACCGAGGGCAATGTATACGATGCGACCGAAACGTATAGCAAACAGGGCAGAATTGGTTACATCCATTTTAGAAATGTCAAGGGCAAGGTGCCCAATTATCATGAGGTTTTTGTCGACGAAGGAGACATTGACATGTTTCGAATCTTGAAAATCCTCAAAAAAAACGATTTTGACGGTGTTCTAATTCCCGACCACACGCCGCAAATGACCTGTGATGCACCCTGGTATGCAGGCATGGCTTATGCCATGGGGTATATGAAGGCGGCAATAACGGCTCTTGATAGGAACAAATAATCTTAATGGTTTTTGATCTTGGAATGTTCGTGGGAGGAGAAGTTTGCCCTGAGCCTTGTCAAAGGGTGTCGAAGCAAGCCGAAGCCCCCCCTTTCATCCGCACAAAGAGATTCTCGATCATGAGCGGCTCTTTTATGCTGTTAAGTATTGTTAAATGCTTTTTTCAAAAAGGGTTTATGCGTACCTTTTTTAAAAAGAAACAGCTATGAAATTTTCTGCAATGGGCATAGTCGCCTTTACTACCCTGGTCTTGGTAACGGTGACCATAATGGCCAGCATGAACTTTCCGTTCAATTGGGTCTTCTATGTCACCATCTTTGGCCAGGCCATGGTCGTCTATATGGTGTACCGGGTATTGACCGACAATTATCAGACCTCAAAGACTTTTGAAGACTTCTACGAAGACCATCCGATCGGTAGGCAAGATTAATTTGAGACCAGGTTTTCTTGGTTTTGTTCTGAACGCTTTGACACACTCTCCATCCCGAGCTCAGGAATCACCAACAAGGGTATCTGGGTATGAAAGGCAGTGCGTTTCACAATAGGCTCACGGGTCATACGCTCCATATAACTGTGTTGGTAGTTCAACATCGCCAATAAGTGAATGTCCAATTCTTGTGAAAAGATCTCAAGGGTATGTGAAACAGAATTGAGCTCAGAGACCGTATGTACGTAATGCTCGACAGAGTCTAAATATTTGCGCAACATGTTCAAGTTGAACTGTTGTAGCTCGGTCAGGGCCTTGATCTCATATTGCACGTGCACGATTCTGACCGTGGCCTTGAAGGCATGGGCCAATTCTATAAGGGGCGCCAGTTCAGAGGCCGTATAAAAGCGGTTGAAATCAGTGGCAAAGGCCATTTCTGAAGGGGCAGAAAACGCAAAGCATTTCGGAATCGCCAATACGGGACATTTTTTGGTGCTCTTGATGATACGAACCGTGTTACTGCCCATAAAGACCTCGTCCATGCCCGAAGCGCCCTTGGTACCCGCTACGATCAAATCAATGCTGTAGGTGTCGACGACATCGTTCACCTCATCGACCAAAAGATTGAAAGATGAAATGGTCTCGAAACGATGTTTCTCATTGTTGAAGGTTGCCCTGATCTGTTCTATCGTTCGTTTCAGCCCGTTTTCTGAGTTGCTTCGCACGGCATCTTCAATGCGAACGCCATCGACCATTGGGGCCATGAAACGACTGCTGGGTATGGCAGGGGTATAGGTATTCAAAAGGTAGAAGGTACACTCTTGGTGTTTGAACAAATTCAGCGCATACTGAATCGCGTTCCATGCATTTTGCGAAAAGTCGGTGGGTATCAGTATCCGTTTCATGACAATCTTTTTAACGATAGTATAAAATTAGATTGGCCTTGACCGTTATACTATGATAATTGTCAGCTTTTAAAGTGTGGTCAGAAGCCCTCGACCATGTCTTGTAATCTTCGCTCGTCTTTAATGCCCAACTTCTTGCCCGAGCTGTGAATGAGCCCTTTTTTCTTGAACTCTGAAATGATACGGATGGCCGATTCGGTAGCGGTGCCCACCACGTTGGCGATGTCTTCACGCGATAGGGTCAGGGCCAAGAACCCTTCTTCGTCTTCCCCAAAATTATTTTTTAGGTACAGAAAGGCCTCTGCGATACGCTGTTTGACCGTTTTTTGAGACATGTTCACAATGACATCATCGGCTTCCTTCAGGTCATGGGCCATATGCCGAAGTACTTCCAATGTAAAGTTCGGATTGGTCTGAAGCGTGTTGATAATGCTTTCTTTCGGAATAAAACAGACTTCCATATCGTTGACGGCCACTGCCGAAAGGTTGGAGTGCTCTTCCGCGATGACCGAGCGTTGGCCCATTACTTCACCTTTGGCGGCCAGTTTGACTATTTGGTCTTTGCCATTGGCACTGAGTTTCGAGAGTTTTGAAACCCCATTGCGAACACAGAAAACACCGTTCAGTTTTTCACCCTCTTCAAAGAGCGGCTGACCTTTTTTTATCTTTTTTGTAGTTTTTGAATCAGAGACTTTCTTGAGCTCTTCTTTGTTCATGGCACGTAAGGCATTGAATTGCCTGATGATACAGTTTTCGCATCTGCTCTCCTCCATATTGGGTTGATTTACCTGATGTCACAAAAATACTTAGTGCTAAAAAAACCAGAACTGACAAATGTCATGTTTTATAGGGTCAATGTACATCATATTTGCGAAAGGTATAATGCAAATGTGGATGGAACCTGAAAAATGTTACCATTGCGGTGATGACTGCGGAAAAGAAGCGGTACACTTCGATGAACGTAATTTTTGCTGTCACGGTTGCAAAACGGTCTATGAGATATTCTCCTCCAACGACCTTTCTTATTACTACGATTTGCAGGCCAGTGCCGGAGCCACCCCGAATGAGGTCAACGGTAGATACGATTTTTTAAACAATATCGACATCGTCAAAAAATTGGTCGAATTTGATGCCGATGGCATTCAAGTGGTCAATCTGAGCATTCCCCACATACATTGCAGTTCTTGTATTTGGGTGCTGGAAAATTTGAACCGACTGCTTCCCGCAGTGCGCACCTCACAGGTAGACTTTCCGAAAAAAACCGTTCGCATTACCTATCTGACACAAGATTTTTCATTGAAACAACTGGTCACCATGCTATCTCGTATAGGATATGAGCCCTATATTTCGTTGGATGACTATGGAAAAAAGGCCAAAGCGATCGATCGTGCCCTGATCTACAAACTCGGGGTGGCCGGTTTTGCCTTTGGCAATGTGATGCTGCTGTCGTTTCCCGAATATTTTGAGGTAGAAGAGTTCTGGTTAGATCGATACAAGTTCGTGTTCAGATGGCTGATGTTCGCCTTTTCACTGCCTGTGGTGTTCTACGCTGCCCAAGACTATTTTAAATCGGCCTACAAAGGTTTGCGGTCGAGACTTTTAAACATCGATGTGCCCATTGCCCTGGGCATTTTGGTGCTCTTTCTGCGCAGCACCGTCGATATCATCTTCGATTTGGGGTCGGGATTTTTTGATAGCCTTACCGGTTTGGTCTTCTTTTTGTTGTTGGGCAAGTTCTTTCAGCAAAAAACCTATGCTTTTCTCTCTTTTGAAAGGGATTATAAGTCATACTTTCCCATCGCGGTGACAAAGCTTTCGGGGCAGGGACGGGAAGAAAATATCGAGGTCTACAAAGTACAGCAAGGTGACCGACTTTTGATACGGAGCCAAGAGATCATACCTGTCGATTGTATTCTGCTAAAAGGAGATGCCCAAATCGATTACAGTTTTGTGACCGGCGAGTCACAGGCCGTTGAGAAGACCTCGGGCGATAAGTTGTTCGCGGGGGGCAAGCAGCTTTCGGGCGTGCTTGAGGTAGAGGCCCTGAAATCGGTATCACAAAGTTATCTCACCCAGTTATGGAGCAATTCAGTATTTGAAAAGAATAAGGCCACTGAATTTCAGACCCTGACGGATAGCATTGGCAAACGGTTCACGTTGGCGGTATTGACCATTGCGGTAACGGCATCGGCCTATTGGCTTTACATTGACCCGAGCAAGGTGATGAATGTCTTCACCGCGGTGCTCATCATCGCTTGCCCTTGTGCCATTGCTCTGGCGGCACCTTTTACCTTGGGCAATATGTTGCGCATTTTTGGCAAGCACATGTTCTATTTGAAAGACACCAATGTTTTGGAACGACTGGCCAAAGTGGGCACTGCTATCTTTGATAAGACCGGTACCTTGACCACATCGAAATCAGATGCTATTTTTTACGAGGGAGTAGCACTTACACCTGAAGAAATGTCGTTGCTAAAGAACACGCTGCGTGCCTCTAACCATCCGTTGAGCAGATCATTGTACGATCTGTTGAAGGTCAACGAAATCATGACCTTGGACGAGTTTGAAGAACAGACCGGAAAAGGCCTTATCGGTAGGTCGGGTGACCGATCGATAAAGGTGGGGTCATCGGCCTATGTGGGTGCTGACGAAAAAGAAAAAAATATAGGCACCCAAGTATTTGTGAGCGCCAATGATGGGTATAAGGGCAAATTTGTTTTTAAGAACAACTATCGAGCCGGAATTTTTCCATTATTTTCAAGATTGAAAAGGAGAATGGCCGTGGCCATACTATCGGGAGACAATGAGGGGGAAAAAGAGTATTTGACGGCCGTACTGCCAGAGAACACACCGATGTTTTTCAACCAAAAACCCGAAGATAAACTAGAGTTTGTCAAGGCGTTGCAACAGAAACAAAAAGTATTGATGGTCGGTGACGGGCTCAATGATGCCGGGGCCTTGGCCCAAAGTGATGTGGGCATAGCGGTATCGGAGAACATCAATGTGTTTTCACCCGCCTGTGACGGAATCTTGAATGCGGACCAATTGGCAAGATTGGACGATTTTGTAAAAATGTCACGGCAGTCGATGAACATCATAAAAATGAGCTTCGTGCTATCGCTGTGCTATAATGTGATCGGACTTTATTTTGCCGTGACGGGTCAGTTGCAACCCGTAATCGCGGCCATTTTGATGCCGTTGAGCTCTATCAGTATCGTGGCCTTTACCACTGTGGCCACAAACGTTTTAGGGAAGAAATTTCATAATAGGGAAACACCATGAGAGAAAGAATTAAAAATATTGTGGAGAAATTGATGGGCAATCATATCCTGGCCCTGAGCATAGGCTTTGTATACCTATGGTTTGGTACGTTGAAGTTTTTTCCCGGAATGAGTCCTGCCGAAGAATTGGCAAAAAATACGATCCAAGGGTTGACCTTTGGGTGGCTTCCCGATGAAACGTCAATCGTGTTGTTGGCCACCTTGGAGGTGATGATCGGGTTGTTGCTCATGCTCAATATCTTTAGGAAACAGGTCATTTTTGTGGCCATGGGCCATATCGCGTTGACCTTTACCCCAATGTTGTTTTTTCCGATGGAATCGTTCAAGGAGGCACCCCTGGTACCCACCTTGCTGGGGCAATATATCGGTAAAAACGTGATTATACTATGTGCATTGATCACCTTGGTAAGAAAGCATAAACGAATAATTCCTCCCGTGTAAAAGATTAAAGACCAAAGATGATATATGTCATTTTTTAGACCATTGGGTAAAAGTAGTTTTACGCGCAAATTCAGGTAGGTATGAGCGTCATTTATGTGTTGTTGGCCATCAG
>JANQOD010000301.1 GCA_028289745.1 Allomuricauda sp.
TACAATGGGTCAAAGAGGTTGCCGGCACGGAACGACACCAAAACATTGCCGAATACCATGGCGCCGAAGACAGATGGCGCTTGATGTTAAAGGAGATACGGCCCGATGTGGTCTTTATCGCCACCAACTGGCACAACCACGCACCGATGGCCATCGAGGCGATGAACCAAGGGGCACATGCCTTTGTCGAAGTTCCGATTGCGGTCACGCTACAAGAAATGTGGAACATCGTCGATACCGCCGAACGTACCCAGAAGCACTGCATGATGATGGAAAATGTCAACTATGGCCGTGATGAGCTGATGTTCCTAAATATGTGCCGACAGGGTACCATCGGAGAATTGCTACATGCCGAAGCGGCCTATATTCATGAGTTGCGGGGGCAAATGAACGAGGTAAAAAGGGGTACCGGCTCTTGGCGTACCTACCATTATGCAGAACGAAACGGAAATCTCTACCCTACCCATGGGCTGGGTCCGGTGGCCCAATACATGAATTTGGGTAGGGGAGAGGATACTTTTGGCACTTTGGTCTCTTATTCCACACCTGCTTTGGGAAGAAAGGCCTATGCGGGGAAGAACTACCCATCAGACCATCAATGGAACCAACTCGATTATAAGGGGGGTGATATGAACACTTCTGTGATCAAGACCGACTTGGGGCGTACTATTTTGGTGCAGTGGGATGAAACGAGTCCGCGACCATACACACGCTTGAACCTTGTTCAAGGAACAAAAGGGGCATTGGCGGGCTTTCCTACCCGCGTGGCCCTTGAAGGGGGTATTGAAGGCTTGGCCGAAGATCATCATTCATGGGTACAGGGTGAGCAGTTACAGGCACTTTACGAAAAATATGACCATCCTTTGTACAAAAGGCTGAACGAAACGGCCAAAGACAGTGGCCATGGGGGTATGGATGGCATTATGGTATATCGTATCGTCGAATGCCTGCAGAAAGGATTGCCCCTAGACCAAAATGTCTATGAAGGCTGTTTCTGGAGTGCCGTAGGGCCTTTGAGCGAGCGTTCGGTGGCCAGTGGCGGGGCACCGCAACCGTTTCCTGATTTTACCCGTGGGGAATGGAAGAATACCCAACCGCTCGAAATAATTTTTTGATCAATGGTTTCGATAAAAGTACCTGCCAGAATCTGTTTCTTCGGGGATCATCAAGATTATTTGGGGCTTCCGGTCATCGCGGGTACAATAGATAGGTTTATCCGCCTTGAGGCCAATCCAAAACAAAGAAAGGTCTTTGACATTCAGCTTCTTGATGTTGGAAAACGGCTGATCATTTCTTTGGAGGATGACTTGAGCAAGATCAAACCCAACGATTATTTTCGTTCGACGATGGCCGTATTGAGGCAGAAAGGCTTCCAATTCGATATGGGCCATGATATTGAGATTTCAGGAAACATTCCCGTAAATGCAGGCCTATCGAGTTCTTCGGCCCTTGTGGTGGCTTGGCTACGCTTTCTGCTATCCGTACAGAAAGAACCCGTTCGGGTCAGTGATATGCAGATAGGGCGGTGGGCCTATGAGGCAGAGGTTCTATATTTCAACCAGCCGGGAGGCCTAATGGATCAATATACCATCGCCCAGGGCGGATTGCTCTTTATCGATACCCAAACGGGTCAAAGCACACCCTTGAACAATAATTTGGGCACTCTGATCGTGGCTGAATCAGGAATTTCAAAAGAGACACTTGAAGTATTGAACAATGGCAGGGTCTATGGGCAAAGAGCTATTGCCACTGTGCAGGGCGCTTTTCCTGGATTTATGATGAAAAATGCCGTAGCGGCAGATTACGAACGCTATGTCGGCATTGTTACAGAAGAGTACCGGCCGTATTGGTATGCGGCCGTGCATAACTATGTCATTACATTGAAAGCAAAAGAAGAGCTAAAAAAAGACACGGTTGATATAGGGTTATTGGGAGAGTTGATGAATGCACATCAAGATATCCTCCAAAACAAAATCAAAAATACACCGCCAGAAATGGCCAGAATGATGGATGCAGCCAGAAAAGCAGGGGCGCTGGGTGCCAAAACCATCGGTTCGGGCGGTGGGGGCTGTATGGTGGCCATCGCTGAAAAGAAGGTCAAACAAAAGGTGATCGATGCCTTTATGGCCGCAGGTGCCCTGACGGCATATGAAACAAAACCGACAAAGGGATGATAATAAACGACAGTTTGGTCATTATGGCGGGCGGGGCTTCTTCACGGATGAAAAGAAGTCTAGAAACCGCCAAATTGGACAGTTCGGTCAAAAATGCGGCACTGAAACTGCACAAAAGCCTTATTCCCCTAGGAAAGAGTGGGAAACCGTTATTGTATTACCTATTTAAAAATGCGGCAAAGTCGGGTTATTCAAATATCTATTTGATAACTGCAAAAGAGAATGGGGGTTTTGAGCAATTCTTGGCAGAAAGTGAGATTCCGCAACTGAATGTTCGTTTTGCCGTACAATATGTTCCAAAGGGGCGAGAGAAACCGCTGGGCACTGCCGATGCATTATTGCAATGCCTAGACCAACACCCAAGACTTCAAGAATCATCTTTTACCGTGTGCAATGGCGATAACCTGTACTCGGCAGGGGCGCTATATCTACTGCGAAAGAAAAGGAGCGTACCGCACGCCACTATCGGGTATAGTGGCTCAGGACTTGGTTTTACGAAAGAGCGCCTTACAAAATATGCCGTTATGGCCATTTCCCATGAGGGTTATCTCAGGCAAATAATTGAGAAACCAGACCTTAAGGAAATGGATAAATACCTCGATACTTTCAACGAGCTACGGATCAGTATGAACATATTCAGTTTTTCGGGTACCGAAATTTATCCGTTCTTGGTGAATTGCCCAATCCACCCCAAGAGGGACGAAAAAGAGCTTCCGGAAGCTGTGCGCAATGTCGTTGCAGAGCATTCAATGAGCGTTCTATGTTATCTTCGGTCAGAACGATTGCCCGATCTTACCGATGCCCATGATCTCAGAGATTTTTATCTTTAAGGCATGGAAACCTATGCCACCGCCCTGTTATATGCCATTCCGTTCTTTGTGGTCTTGGTACTGATCGAGATTCTATATGGGTATTTTGTAAAAGACCAAAAGCATAATGTAATGGATACGGTCAGCAGTCTCAGCTCTGGCCTTACTAACATTATCAAAGACTCACTAGGGTTGGTCTTGGTCTTGGTCGGTTATCCTTTTTTGGTCGAGAACTTGGCCCTCATTGAACTGAAAAGTTCTTGGTTGGTGTGGTTGACAGCTTTTATTACCATTGACTTTGCTGGGTATTGGAACCATCGCTTGAGCCACCATGTGAATATTTTTTGGAACCAGCATGTCATTCACCATAGTAGTGAAGAGTTCAATTTGGCCTGTGCCCTACGGCAGTCCATTTCAAATGTGATAGGTTATTTTGCGCTGCTGTTGATACCTGCTGCGGTTTTGGGCGTTCCAAACGAAGTGATCGCCATTTTGGCCCCTATTCACTTATTTGCCCAATTTTGGTACCATACCCAGCACATTGGTAAGATGGGTTGGTTAGAATATATCATAGTGACACCATCGCAGCATCGGGTACATCACGCTATCAACCCTGAGTATATCGATAAGAACTTAGGGCAGATACTTTGTGTTTGGGATAGAATGTTCGGTACTTTTCAAAAAGAACTCGACAACGTGCCCCCACAGTATGGTGTCTTGAAACCAGCGGCCACTTGGAATCCCATCTTGATCAATTTTCAACACGTTTGGCGTTTGATAAAGGATGCTTGGCGTACCAAGAGTTGGTGGGACAAACTGCGTATCTGGTTCATGCCCACTGGCTGGCGACCCGTTGATGTGGCCGAGAAGCACCCGATTTCGAAAATCGAGAATGTGTACAACTTCGAAAAATACAAACCCTCGGCCTCGAATGCATTGAAAGGCTACTCCATTTTTCAATTGCTGTTGAATACCGGATTGATGCTCTTTATGTTCTACAACTATACAGAAATTGGTTTTGATGGCTTGTTGCTCTTTGGGGCCTTTGTTTTTGTGGGCATATATGGATATACCACCCTGATGGACCGCAAAATTTATGCGGTATGGATAGAATTATTGAGAGGCATCGCAGGGCTTGTCTTGATTTATATGACCGGTGACTGGTTTGGTATGAATACGTACTTTGCCACTGGAAGCTACTGGGTGGCACTCTACTTTTTGACCACAATTTTTGGAGGAATCTATTTTACTTTCATCGAACGGGGCAACTCTACAAGACCGAATTTGGTTACTTAGCCTTTTTGATTTCGTCGTTGACCAGTTTGATATACTTTTTCATGGCTTGTTCAATGGTGATGTTTTTGGCCTGAATCAGCGCATTTGCCTTAAAGGCATTGATCAGTGGGGTCTTACTGCCCGGGTTGTCATAATTCTTATTGGCTATTTTGTAATAGGCATACAGTTTCAATAGGGTATCGGCGGGCAGCGGTTCTGTAAAATTGTTAACGTAGGCTACCGCATCATCAAATCTCTTCTGTAGCTTTTCACTAATCATCTTGTTTGGGCAAAGAGGCAATACAGGTTTTTGCTCCGACCACCTTTTGGTTCAATTTAACATTGATGGCACAATCCAAAGGTAGAAATAAATCGACCCGCGACCCGAATTTGATAAAACCCGCATCAGTGCCCTGGGTAACTTGTTCACCCTCTTCGGCATAGTTGACAATTCTGCGGGCCACGGCCCCAGCAATTTGCCGGTACATGATTTGCCCAAATTTTGGAGTGTGCACGACTATGGTCGTTCTTTCGTTCTTGGTACTTGATTTGGGGTGCCAAGCCACCAAATATTTGCCAGGGTGGTATTTCGAATAGGTAATGGTGCCACTGACCGGATAGCGGGTCACGTGCACGTTCAAGGGCGACATGAAGATAGAGACCTGTTTGCGCTTATCCATAAAATACTCAGGTTCTTCAACTTCATCGATGATAACCACCTTGCCATCAACGGGCGCTAGCACTTCATTGAAATTTGGGGTAACCAATCGTTTTGGGTTTCTGAAAAATTGTAGAATAAGAACCAATATGATCAGCGCTGTGAGTTGAACCAACCATTTTGCCCAGTTGATTTCAACAAAATACTGTGCGGCAATGATGATGGCCACCACCAAAAAGAATGCTATAAGAATGATTTTTTGACCCTCTCTATGAAACATACGAAAAAACATTAAGCGCCAAATAGGCGAACGGGGCGGCGAATATGAGGCTGTCAAGTCGATCTAACATTCCACCATGGCCCGGCATTATGGCCCCGCTATCTTTTACCCCGGCCATGCGTTTGAATTTTGACTCGAGCAAATCACCAAGATTACCGGTAATGACAATGATGATTGCCAACACCGTCCACTGAGTGGGGTTCAATATGGGTTCATACCGTGCCAAAAAATAGGCCGCCACCAATGCAAAAATAAGACCTCCCAGATAACCTTCAAGCGTTTTTTTTGGAGAAATTGATGGAAAAGGTTTGGTTCGCCCGATACTTTTTCCGACCAGATAGGCAAATGAATCATTGACCCATATCAAGATAAAGATACCCATGATGAGGTATTTGGCAAATTCATCATCTTTATAGGGAATCATGGTAAGAAAAATACATCCTCCCCCGATATATAAAAGTCCAGTGACAAATTTCTGTGCGGCTGAAAACGGTTTGGTGCGTTTTGAAAAAAGATAAAAGAGAAGGGATAAATTAACGGAAATCGTCAAAAACATAAGCACGTTTATGGCCGTCTTGTCCCTGACCAAATAAATAAACGCCCACCAGAGGGCCAGATAGGCAATAAAAATATAATAACCCCTGATTCGCATCAATTTTTTGAATTCGTAGAGACAGGCCAGCCCAAAGACCATGAACAAAAAATCAAAAGCATCTGAACTTAAAAAAACAGCAGAAAGCAAAAGTATGACATAAAGCACCCCGGTAGTGGCGCGCCTGAATATTTCTTTCATCGCATCAATAGTCTTCTAGCAGCAAAAGGTAGACATTTTTTGATGCACTGCCATACGAAAGAAAATCATTTTGGTTTTCGGCGGTAGGCTCAAAATGCTTTAGTGTGGTGATGTTATCAGGAATGTTTTTCCCATATTTTTCCTTGATGGTCTTCAGGGCCTCGCTGATAGAATCGACCAATTGGCTCGTGGTGGCAAAGACGATCAAGTTCGAGGGCAGTTCGTTCAATTTCTTTCCCTTTATTTGGTTCGAACAGACCAAAATGGAACCATTGTGGGCGATCAGGTGTTCACAGGTGGTGAAGAAAATCTCACTCTCGTTTCGTTTGTGGGTGAACGTGATTTTTTCAGAGGAGAAACGGTCTTCTAGGCGAGAGTCCATGCAGTAAAAGAGATGGTGTTGCCAGTTGTTCTCTGAAATAATGTTTTGTAAGGTCTCTGAAACCTCATCAAAATGTTCACAATAGATGAACTTACCACCGTTTTTTTTGAAATAAATGGTAAATTTTTCATCGACGGGAATTTTCAGGTCTGGCATATGTTCCCCCCTTGTTTCCACAGTTTCTTTGGGAACCTTTTTTCCTCCTCCGAATAATTTTCCAAATACGCCCATCGACAGGTTCGGTTACTCTTCTACTTTGCTTTGGGTTTTGCCTGTTTTGTTTTCAGTGGCTTTCGGATTGGTTTCATGTCCGTTTACAGCGGCCGTTTGTGATTCATCTTCTTTTTCAAAGGGACGCTTGCCAAAGATTTTCTCAAGGTCATCTTTGAAGATCACTTCTTTATCAAGAAGTCTATCGGCCAGTTCGGTCAGTTTGTCTTTGTTCTCTTCGAGCAACTTGATGGCCCGCTGATACTGTTTCTCTATGATTTTTGATATCTCTTCATCTATTTTCTGGGCGGTCTCTTCACTGTAGGGCTTTGTGAAACCAAACTCGTTTTGCCCAGATGAATCATAGTAGGTGATGTTGCCGAGTTGATCGTTCAACCCATAAATAGTGACCATGGCCCGCGCCTGTTTTGTCACCTTTTCCAAGTCGCTCAAGGCACCGGTCGAAATCTTACCGAAGATTACCTTTTCGGCGGCCCTGCCGCCCATGGTTGCGCACATCTCATCGAGCATTTGCTCTGGACGCACGATCAGCCGTTCTTCTGGCAGGTACCATGCTGCTCCCAAAGATTGGCCCCTTGGCACTATGGTCACTTTCACCAACGGAGCGGCATGCTCCAACATCCAGCTGACGGTAGCGTGGCCCGCTTCGTGATAGGCAATGGTCTTGTTCTCTTCGGGGGTGATAATCTTGTTCTTTTTCTCAAGACCGCCAACAATTCTGTCAACCTCATCTAAAAAATCTTGTTTGGTGACCGCTTTTTTCTCTTTTCTTGCCGCAATCAGCGCTGCTTCGTTACAGACATTGGCAATGTCGGCCCCAGAAAATCCCGGGGTTTGCTTGGCCAAAAAGTCCAGATCAAGTGTTTCGGCCGTTTTGATGGGTCTTAAGTGTACTTCAAAAATTTCTTTGCGCTCACGTAGGTCGGGAAGATCCACATATATCTGTCGGTCAAATCGACCGGCACGCATTAATGCCTTATCCAATACATCGGCGCGGTTTGTGGCCGCCAAAACGATGACGTTGGTATTGGTGCCAAAACCATCCATTTCGGTCAATAATTGGTTTAGCGTGTTCTCACGTTCATCATTAGATCCAGTGAAATTGTTCTTGCCCCTGGCCCGGCCGATGGCATCAATTTCATCGATAAAGATGATCGATGGTGATTTGTCTTTGGCTTGTTTGAACAGATCGCGTACCCTAGAAGCACCCACACCCACGAACATTTCTACAAAATCAGAACCTGAAAGTGAAAAGAAGGGAACTTTGGCTTCACCTGCAACGGCCTTGGCCAAAAGGGTCTTTCCCGTACCAGGAGGGCCTACCAGTAATGCCCCTTTCGGAATTTTACCGCCAAGTGAGGTATACTTATCAGGATTTTTAAGAAACTCTACGATTTCTTGTACCTCTTCTTTGGCACCTTCAAGACCTGCTACATCCTTGAAGGAGGTTCGGGTATCGGTCTTTTCATCGAAAAGCTTGGCCCGAGACTTTCCTATGTTGAAAATTTGTCCGCCAGCGCCACCTCCGGCACCGCTAGACATCCTTCTCATCAAATATATCCATATGCCTATGATGAGTGCGAAGGGCAACAATGACAATATCAAATCGCCCAATATGTTCGATTCGGTATCAAAGTCAACTATGGTGTCAAGGTTATTCTCTTTTTTGATTTCGTTGATATCGTTCTCGAAGTTCTGTAGATCACCATAGTCAAGAACATATTGTGGCACAGCCGCTGTTGAGGGCAATAAAGGCTTATCTGCCACATCTTTGTGTACATCTTTCTGCAGTGCTTCCTCGGTCAAGAAGACTTTGGCCTGACCAGCATTACGAATGATGACAATCTTTGCAATATCGCCATTGCGCAGATATTCTTGAAGTTCTGAAGTGGTCGTTTTTTTAGTGGTAGAAAAAGTACTGCCGCCAAAAAATTGAAAGCCCAGAACAAGAGCAATGATTACCCCATAGATCCACCATGAACTGAACCTGGGCTTTTTGGGTGTATTTTGATTGTTTTCTTTTGACATTTCGCTATTGATTATAACTGCTCTCGACCACGGTCACTTTTGCATCGCCCCAAAGACCTTCAATGTCGTAGAACTCTCTAATATGTCTTTGAAATACATGTACCACAACATTTACATAGTCCATCAATACCCATTCGGCGTTTTCAGCACCTTCAACATGCCAAGGTTTATCTTTTGATGATTTGCTGACGGTTTTTTGAATAGACGAAACGATGGCGTTAACGTGTGTGTTTGAAGTACCGTTACAGATTATAAAGTAGTCGCAAACCGTGTTTTCAATTTCCCTAAGATCAAGTAGATTTATATCAAGTCCCTTTACTTCTTCTATTCCATGTAAAATTAAGGCAATGAGCTCATCTGCACTAGCTTTCTTTTTCTGCATTCAA
>JANQOD010000311.1 GCA_028289745.1 Allomuricauda sp.
CGAAAACCTGGCCACCTATCTCATCTTCACATTGGTGTTGATCATTGCCCTGTTCAATGTGGTAGGGGCCATCATCATGATGATACTTGATAAGCGCCAGAACTCAAAAACATTGTTCGGCCTTGGCGCGACCATCAAAGAACTGCGACGGATCTATTTTATTCAGGGCCTTTTGGTGACCACACTGGGGGGTCTGGTCGGAGTATTGATAGGAATTCTTTTGGTAGCCTCCCAATTGGTGTTTGGGTGGCTGAAGATCACCCCCTCATTGGCGTATCCGGTAGCCTTTGATATGATGAACGTGCTGTTGGTGCTGGCGACCATAACCCTGTTGGGGATCGTTTCATCAAAAATTGCCAGCAGTCGAATTTCAAAAAGATTGATAGCCGCTTCTTAGTGCGGCAGCATATGCTTTTGGCTAGGCAAACTGAAAGTCGCCGAATTTTTCCAATACTTCATCAAAAGCGGCAAAAACATCGGCGGCATCGTCGCTGGTGACCATTTTCATGCGGTATTCCTTGAAATGGGGTATGCCCTTGAAGTAATTGGTGTAATGGCGCCGGGTTTCAAAGACCCCTAACTTCTCGCCTTTCCAATCAATGGCCATCTGCAGGTGTCTCCGGGCCGCTTCGACCCGTTCTTTCATGGTCGGTGGGGCTAGATGGGTGCCCGTTTTGAAGTAATGTTTCACTTGGTTGAAAAACCAAGGATTGCCAATACTGGCACGACCGATCATGGCCCCGTCCAGACCAAAATCGTCGCGCATTTTGGCCGCGGCCTCTGGTGTATCGACATCTCCGTTGCCAAATACCGGTATGTGCATTCTGGGGTTGTTCTTTACTTGGGCAATGGGTTTCCAATCGGCTTCCCCTTTGTACATCTGTACCCGTGTGCGCCCATGTATCGAGATGGCTTTTATGCCCACATCTTGCAAACGCTCTGCGACATCAATGATTTTAATCGTGTTGTGGTCCCATCCCAAACGGGTTTTTACGGTAACGGGCAATTTGGTGCGCTTGACCATCGCCTCGGTCAATTTTACCATAAGGGGAATGTCTCTCAAAATACCGGCCCCTGCATTTTTGCAGACCACTTTTTTGACGGGACAGCCAAAGTTGATGTCTATGATATCGGGGCCTGTTTGTTCAACAATGTCGATGGCCTGCAGCATTGAATCCATCTCAGCGCCAAAAATCTGGATGCCCACGGGGCGTTCTTTTTCATAGATATCAAGTTTGATGACGCTTTTTGCGGCATCGCGTATCAATCCTTCCGAAGAAATGAATTCAGTATACACGACATCGGCCCCTTGCTCTTTGCACAAAGCGCGAAAGGGGGGGTCGCTCACATCTTCCATCGGTGCCAACAGTAATGGAAAATCGGGCAATTCTATGTTTCCTATCCTTGGCATGGGCATTTGACCTTTAAGAGGTGCAAAATTACGAAATCGCAAAAAAACACCTTGTCAATCAGCTTTTAATCGATCGCGCTCTTTCTTATCAATGCTGCGTTGGTTGTCTTCCAACCTGAAGTTTCCGAAGTTATAGGTAAAACCGAAACGGACGAACTGCGTCTCCGGCCTTCTTCGGTAAAAATTGTCTTGGTTCAAATATCTAGAGGTATAGGTGGGCACATAGGTTCTCAAGACATCTTCTGCGGCCAGTGATATTACGGCCCTGTTGTTCCAAAGTGATTTTCGAAGCCCCAGGGTGAGATTGATCTGTTCGTCAGAAATATGCGAGCCAAATAAGAATCCAGATAAATAAGTAAGGGTGGCCTCGCCCGTAAGGGACCCGTCTTTTGAAAGTGTCAGATAATTGGCCAAATAACCATAAACGCCGTTTACTTCGTTTTTGAACTCTTGGTCACCGCTTTCAACGGCCAGTAAAGTTTCGTCTTCATGAAAAATGGAAACATACGAATAGATGTACCAAGGGTTCAGGATGCTTTTGCTGAAAGTGAAATCAAGACCGTACGAGGTACTTTCTAAAACATTCTGTTTCAATTCTCTAAGTGTCTGGTCTTCATTGTCTTGAAATACCAAATAGTTTATGGTGTTGCCGTTATCTCGATAATACACATCGATAAAAAATTCACTGTTGAACGTGTAATTTATATTGAAATTATTCGAGAAATAGGGAACCAGGCCCAGATTGCCTTCCTCAAAATCATTTTCGTTGTTAAAATTTCTGAATGGGTTCAGGTCATTGTACCTCGGCCTATCGACCCGTCTGCCATAGTCAAAGGCAAAACTGTGCTTTTCAGATGGTGAGTACAACAAATAGATCGAAGGAAAAATCTCAAAAAAATCTTGGTTGCTAGTGGTATCAAAAGTCAACGAAACCCCTTCAGCGTCGGTAAGTTCTCCTCTTGCCCCAAGTTTTACAGACCACTTTTCCCAACTTTTTACCCAACTCACATAGGCCGCATATACTTTTTCGTCATATCTAAAATCGTCTGAGAGCGAAGCATCGACATTGGGGTTGTTTCCTGAAAAATCGAAATAATCGATGGCGCTTTCTGAAGAAATCGATGAAACTTTCAACCCAGATTCAAATGATGAGGTGCCCAGTGGGGTGGCATAATCGATCTGGCCGGTAATTATCTCTATTTGTTGATCTGAGGCCGTGGTAAACCCAAAGTCCCTAATGAAGCTGCCGGTACCATCAAAATAGTCTGAGTCGATTAGTTGAAGAAAGGTGTCGCTATAGTGGGTGTAATGGGTGTTGAAAGAGAGTTGGCTCCCTTCTTTTTTCAACTTGTGCACATATGACAGATCAAATGCCAAGTTGGTATTATCGGCCCCTACCCTATTGTCTGTAATGAAGGTAGAATCCAAGACGTTTTGTGCACTGCGAATTTCAGTATCTAAACTGCTTTTCCATTCTTGGTTTGGATTATGAACTGCCGTTGCCGTGAAATTGAGCCTGTTTTTGTCATCAAAATCATAGTCAAGTATCAAAGTTCCATTATGGGCCCTTGTTCTTTTGGTTTCATCGATATCGGTTTGCCATCTTGAAAAGACAGCATTGGCATCGTTGATGAAATCTATGCCCTTGTCGGTTCTTCTTAATTCATTTCTGGGGTTAAACGAATAATTGGCAAAGACATTCAGTTTATCTGTCTTATAATAATGGTTCATGCCAAAGCTGTACTTGGGTAAAACCGCTTGGGTATAGTTTGTGGTAAAACTGCCCTTATAGCCCGGCACTATATTTTTGCTACTGATAATGTTCAATACGGGTCCGCCCTCGGCATCAAAACTGGCCGGCGGATTGGCAATCACCTCAACCGATTTGATGCTGGTACCTGAAAGCCCCTCCAGTAAATCTTTGGCTTCTTGACTTGACAGGTGAACCCTTCGGCCGTTTAGATAAATCGTCGCCGATTGACCGCGAATCTGTAGATCTTCTTGATTGATAATGACCCCTGGGGTATTTTTAAGGATATCCCAAGAATTGCCCTGTGCAACCACCGTATTCTCTACATTGAAGACCAAACGATCTGATAACCGCTCTAGTGTCGGGCGTCGGGCCGTCACTACCACCTCATCAAGGTTTTCTGGCCGAACGGGAATTATCAGTGCGCCCAACGAAATATCGTTTTTGACATCAAGAGCCAAGGGTTTCGAGCCCCTGCCCACATAGCTGGCCTGTAAGAGATACAGATCTGGTGCA
>JANQOD010000323.1 GCA_028289745.1 Allomuricauda sp.
TGAAATTTTCGCACAATATCAACCGAATTGAAGCTTTTAACGATGCTGTGCCTGTATTTGCAGCTACGCCGCCCATAGTATCGGTCGATAACGATTCAGACATTTCAATAGTACGAATCGATTGGTCGGTTTTCCCTCTGGTATTTTTAGATAAATGAAGATTATGAGAAGAAAGTTTTTTGCCATCATACTGTTATTGGTAGGTACGGTTTGTTTCGCACAAGATGATTTAGAATACACACGGGATGAATACTTGCGTGGCAGCATCACGGCAGAACGTGAGTGGTGGGATTTGAATTACTACCATCTCGACATTGAGGTAAAACCAGATGAAAAATCCATTTCAGGAAGCAATATGATACGCTACCAAGTGCTCGAAGAGAACAAAGTGATGCAAATCGATTTGCAGCCACCCCTTAAAATCGAAAAGATCATACAAGATGGCAAAGCACTTTCGCACAGAAAAGCGGGCACAAATGCGTATCACGTACTTCTTGAAAGCCCACAGAAAAAAGGAGATTTCAAGGAAGTCATCGTTCATTACTCTGGCAAGCCCCGTGAAGCCTTGAATGCCCCTTGGGACGGTGGGTTTTCTTGGACGAAAGATAACAACGGCAACCATTTTGTGGCCACCTCTTGCCAAGGTCTTGGCGCCAGTGCCTGGTGGCCCAACAAAGACCACATGTACGATGAGGTCGACAGCATGGCCATTAGTGTGACCGTACCCAAAAACTTGATAGATGTCTCGAACGGCAGGCTTAGAAAGGTAGAGGAGCATGGTGATACCAAGACCTATCATTGGTTTGTCGATAGCCCCATAAATAACTACGGGGTCAATGTCAATATCGGTGACTATGTCCATTTCGGAGAAAAGTACCAAGGCGAGAAAGGGGAATTGGACTTTGATTATTATGTGTTGCGTGACAACCTTGAAAAAGCCAAAGAACAGTTCAAGCAAGCACCAATGATGATGGAAGCTTTTGAACACTGGTTCGGCCCTTACCCTTTCTATGAAGATAGTTTTAAATTAGTGGAAGTACCCTATTTGGGCATGGAGCACCAAAGCTCGGTCACTTATGGCAACGGATACCAGAATGGTTATCTTGGAGTAGATTTATCAGGTACCGGTTGGGGACTTAAATTTGATTTTATCATCATCCACGAAGCCGGCCATGAATGGTTCGCCAACAACATCACCTACAAAGACATCGCCGATATGTGGGTGCATGAAGGTTTTACCGCCTATTCAGAGAATCTGTATCTCGATTATCACTTTGGTAAGGAAGCGGCTGCCGATTATGTCATCGGAACACGAAAAAATATACGAAACGACCGCCCCATCATCGGCAGGTATAATTTGAACAGAAGGGGTTCGGGCGATATGTACTACAAAGGGGCCAACATCTTGCATACGCTCAGACAATTGATCGAAGATGATGAAAAATGGCGGCATATATTGAGAAAGATGAACAGGGTATTCTATCACCAAACGGTCACCACCCAACAAATAGAGCATTTTTTGAGCGAGGAAACAGAAAAAGACCTGTCTGCTTTTTTTAATCAATACCTACGTACAACACAAATTCCTGTTTTGGAATATGAGTTTGATGGAAAAAACCTCAAATACCGTTATGTAGAAATCGTGGAAGACTTTGATATGCCATTACGCATTTTTGTTGACAAAAAGGAAAAATGGTTATTTCCCCACAAAAATTCTGAATGGAAAACCGAGAGCTTAATAGGGGAAAATCTTGAAATCGACCGTAATTTTTATATCGAAGCAAAAAGACTATAACCAAAACCCCAGTGTCGCTCGACCTACAGCCGATTTTAGAAAATGAATTGGTCAAGATCAGACCATTGGCCATCGCAGATTTCGCTGCCCTTTATGCAGTGGCCTGTGACCCATTGATTTGGGAACAGCACCAATGCAAAGATCGTTGGAGAAAAGAAGTGTTTCAAGAATTCTTTGTAGAAGCAATAGCTGCCAAAGGCACCTTGATCATTGTGGATAAGAACACCGGGGGCATAATCGGCAGCTCGCGTTACAAATTGTGTGAAAAAGATCGATCGGCCCTAGAAATAGGATGGACGTTTTTATCTCGCGATTACTGGGGCGGCACTTACAACAATTCGTTCAAAATGTTGATGATAGCCCACGCTTTCGCCCATTTTGACAACGTGCTGTTTTATATCGACAAAGACAACCTTCGCTCACAAAAAGCCGTTGAGAAATTAGGAAGCCAAAAGGTAAATCAAAGCGATGGAAATGGGCATCTTTGCCATGATGACGAAAATACGCTTACGTATTGCCTCAACAAGGCCAGTTATCTGAATGGGCAAAACTAAACCTCGGCAACGACTAGTTGAAATGGGCATTCATCAATGCAATGGGCACACCCCCCCTATTCTGGCCCTCAATCGGTTTATGTACAAAATATAGGGCATCTACTTTTTCATTCATCGATTTGTTCAATTGAACGGCCAACGCTCCTTTGGACTGCCCGGATTTTGGTGCTGGCATGCTCCCCACTCCCAATAGCTCGCCATCAACAGCATCTTTTCTGACTTCAAATTGCAGATCAGCTTTCGGTGGGGCCTGCCAACCTACTGCTAGCGTCACATTTTTAACACCGGTCAAATCAATATCTTCAAGAGCAAACCAACCTTCGTTTTCAGGTACGGTCAGAAGGTCCATTCCCCCAAACTTAACGTGCGTAAAACCTTCGTTCTTGGTGTCTTTTGAAAAAGTGAGTGTATTGGTTTGCAAGTATGCCGATGTGACTCCAGTGAGGGGTGGCGCATTGCCCTCGCCCCCATCTGTATAACTTGCCGTCAAGACCATTACTTTGGTTCCCCGTGTCGGGTCGGGTACAAATTTCCCTGAGGGGGGCAGTGACTTTTCATCAGCAACGTCACCCACCAATGATTGTATGTACAAGGCTATCTGCCGTGATTCGTCTAGGGTAATCGTAGGGTGTGCGGGCATCATTACTTCGCCCCATACCCCTGAACCGCCGTCGATGATTTTCTTTTGTAGATAGGGAAGCGCATCTTCGCGGCCCTCGTATTTGGTGGCAACGTCAAAATAGTTTGGACCTATCGAAGCTTCCCTTTCTTTATGACAGGCCTTACAGTCCATAGACTGGGTAAGGGCCTTGCCCATTACAGCTGCTGAAACCTGTTGATGGCCCAATGACATGTTCACTTGGTCCATTCCCTCCAAATAATCGACCGATACAAAAATATGGTCGAGATCAATGTCTTCAGAACTGTCGGGATCGGTCACTGACACTTCATATTCAACGGGAACCCCCGCAATAAAGAACGAAGAATTTCCGCCCTTTAAATCAATCGAGACCAAAGGTCTTGAATTACCGGCGGTGACACGCAGTTGGTCGCTGCCCAAAGAAGCGCCTTTATCGTCCCTTACCTCAACGGTTATCTTGTATTCACCCGGCTCTGAATAGGTATGCCGTACTTTATTTTCGGTAGTTTCGTTGGTTTCGCCATTTCCAAAGTCCCAAACATAATCGATCCCATCGCCCTCGCGGTCGTGCGCCGCTATCGTGGCAACTACCTCAAGAGGTAACTTTCCTGAAGTCTTGTCAACGACAAAGCTATCGATAAGCGGCGGTCGGTTTCCACCATTGTACATTATGTAAGATAGCCCAGAATCTTCATTCGGGGTAAACCATCCGCTCCCGTATTCCAACAAATAAACGCGGCCATCATCGCTTATTTCCATATCAATAAGGTTCTGCACCTTTATCTCAGGGGCAAAAGGTTCCATTTTGTTAAAAGTGCCATCCTCAAAAAGGGTAACGGCCATCATCCATCCCCGCATCCATTCATAAATCAATGGTTTACCATCGTAGTAATCGGGAAGCCCTCCATTTGTGTACAAATCGGAATAATACACCGGCCCCGCCATAGCATTTCTACCACCTGTGCCCACCTGTGGAAAGTCTTGGGTCGGGGCATACGGGTAATAGACCATGGCAGGCTGTGCTGACGGCAATTCCCTAAGCCCGGTATTGTTTCTACTGTCATTTATCGGTTTCTCTGTGTCGAAGGCATCACCGCTTTCGCCCGTTGCATAATCGTAATCGACATAGGCCCTATTGTCACCCACAAATAGCGGCCACCCAAAATTGCCCGCGGCTCTTGCCTGGCCCACCTCATCATAGCCCCGTGGCCCCCTATCGGGGTCATCTTCTTGGGCATCAGGACCCACATCGCCCCAATAGAGGTATCCATTTTTGGGGTCTACCGATATGCGGTACGGATTACGGTGCCCCATGGTATAGATTTCGGGTCGTGCCCTTGTGGTTCCTACAGGGAATAGATTTCCTTTGGGAATATCATAAGTGCCGTCTTCATTTACCTTGATACGCAAAATTTTTCCGCGTAAGTCGTTGGTATTGCCCGAAGAACGGCGTGCATCGTATTGCTCCTTGCCCGGTAGGTCGTTCAAAGGTGCATAGCCCCTATTGACGTATGAGGCATCGGGCTCATCGAATGGTGTCGAATTGTCACCAGTGGATAAATACAATAATCCATCACCCCCGAAGGCAATCGACCCACCTGTATGGCAACAGATTTCACGCTGGCTCTCGACCTCTAGAATTATCTGTTCTGAATCAAGGTCGAACTCCCCATCTTTAAATGTAAAGCGTGAAAGTCGGTTTACCCATTTATCGCCAGTGGGGGCGTAATAGGCATAGATCCATTGATTGTTTGCATAATCAGGATCTTTTTGAAGCCCCATCAAACCTTCTTCGGCATTCACCCCTGGGGCGTTCAAGGCTTTGTGGTACACATCGAGATAAGCTACTTGTGACAATTCTTTGGTTTCATCTGAATAAAGAAGAATCTCGCCCCTACGCTGCGCTATAAGCACATCGTTATTGGGCAAAACGGCCATTTCAATGGGTTCGAAGAACTCACCCTGAACCAGTATCTCTTTGGTAAATCTATCGGCATCGGGCGGCATCTCGGTCGTTGCCTTGTCATAATCGAGCTCTAAATTCTCGCCGATGGCATATTGAATACCACCCAAAAGGTGCTTCAAAAACAATTCCTCCGAAAAGCTTTCATCGGTATGGCCGCCCGCGGTGTAAAAAGCCCGCCCCCCATCATATTCATGGTACCAGCTCATAGGGTGGTAATCACCGTTCTCACCACCTTCATAGGTAGATTCGTCTACGGTCATCAATACATTCACATCAGGGTTCAACTTCTTGAAATTGTATAGCTCATCGGTACGGCGCCAAATGGTATCGGTAAAAAACGCCGTGGCAATAAAGGTGCTGTTCTTAATGATAAAGTCTGCCTCAGGGGTACCGGCCGGATGGCTCAAAAATTGGCCTCCGACCAATTTATTGTACCACCCTATGAGCTGGTACCATGAATATGATGGGGGGCGGGCTTTTTACACCGCGGGCGGCCATACCGATGAAA
>JANQOD010000364.1 GCA_028289745.1 Allomuricauda sp.
TGTTTTTTGGTTGCTTTCGCCATCTAGACTTTCTCCTTGTTTTTTTTCAACAGTTCGTTGGCAAGATTCAGATAATTGGCCGCACCTTTGCTGCTGGCATCATATTTTATGATGCTTTCACCATAACTAGGCGCTTCACTCAGCCTGACATTTCTTTGTATGATGGTATCGAAGACCATGTCACCGAAGTGCTTGCGCACTTCTTCGACCACTTGATTCGAAAGACGCAATCTTGAATCGTACATGGTAAGCAGCATGCCCTCGATGTCAAGGTCCATGTTGTGTATCTTTTGTACACTTTTTACGGTATTGAGCAGCTTGCCAAGTCCTTCCAGGGCAAAATATTCACACTGAATCGGAATCATAACGGAATCTGCCGCAGTAAGTGCGTTGAGGGTTAAAAGGCCCAATGAGGGAGCACAATCGATCAATACATAATCATAGACCTGTTTCAGCCCCTGAATGGCCTCTTTCATCATATATTCGCGATTGTCTTTGTCGACCAGTTCAATTTCGATGGCCACCAAGTCAATGTGCGCGGGAATGAGATCTACATTTGGCGAATCGGTCTCGATAATGACCTCACCTGCCGAAAACGTATGTTCAAGTAATTGATACGTTCCCTTTTCTATACCCTCGACGTCTATGCCAAGACCAGAAGTAGCATTTGCTTGGGGGTCTGCATCGATCAACAACACCTTTTTTTCCAAAACACCTAGAGAGGCAGCTAGGTTAACAGTGGTGGTCGTTTTACCAACACCGCCTTTTTGGTTTGCGATAGCAATTATCTTGCCCATTTCGTCAGTAAGTTAGAGGCTAAAAATACGATTATTTGTGCTTGCAAAAAATGTATTTTGTTAACACAAAGTGAATAAGTATCACTTGTCGCGTTAAAGTACGTTAAAGTATGCTTTTTTAGGTGTTTTTTGAATTGAAAACCAAAATTTTCCCTGCTTCTAAAATGACTTTTTTATCTAATGGCACGGTTTTTACCGATGTTGGTTCTTCAGAGGAAATTCAATAAGGAAATCACTCTTTTGCCAGCCGTTCTTGCTCGATTTTTTCAGCCAGTCTTTTGTGCAGTATGGGCTCGATCAATGTTTTTTCCCTTCTGGCTCCGTGAAACGGCCTTTTTATCAGTTCTGATTTCATCTTATCATCAGCATTTGGATATTTGTTGGTGCCTACGAGCACCAATTTGCCCGAATCGAAAAGCTGCTGTTCTTTATCGGCACTTTCGGCAATCTTTTTCTGGATGGTTCCTGATTTCAGTTGGCTTAAGAAACCACCTGCTTCTTCCAACTGTTTGAAAAGGCCCAGAGCCTTTTCAGCCAATTGGTTTGTCAGGCTTTCAACATAGTATGTACCTGTAGTGGCAGAAGCGGCACCATCGAAATAGCTTTCGTTTTTCAACACCAATAATTGGTTTCGGGCAATGCGTTCAGCAAATGCGTTGTCTTCATGATAAAGGGCATCATAGTTCATGTTACAGACCGTATTGGCACCCCCAAGTACGGCAGACATGCATTCGGTGGTAGTACGTAACATATTGACATTGTAATCATAAAGTGTTTTGTTGCGTTTGCTGGGCACTGCCAAAATATGGCAATCAACATGTAAACCGTATTCTTTGCCGAGGGTTTCCCATAATAATCGGAGCGCACGAAGTTTGGCGATTTCAAAGAAATAGTTGGGCCCCATGGCTACCTTGAAAACAACAGATTTTTCTCTTAGGTTCGAAATGACATCTTGTGAACGGTTGAGGTATTCGTTTGCATGGGCAAGGCCATACGCCAATTGCTGTACGATATTGGCACCTCCGTTTTGATAGATGGTGGTATCGATACTTAAAAAAGACCGCTGCCCACTGCTTTCGCCTTGCTTCATTATTTCGTTGAGAATTTCTAGATCGTTCGAATCTTGATTGAACCAATTTCCTGATTTGGCCAAGTATCCGATAGGATCGAGCAATACATATACTTCTGGTTTTCCCTTTAAAAAATCTAAAAGGCCGAGTACTTTGTCTTTGTCAAAAAACGCGAACTCAAAAAATAGCGGTATTGAGTTGAATTCTATTCCCGTAAGTGTATCTTTCCAATCGGTGGTCTGGCTTCTAAATGTAAACCATAAACTTTCAGCGCCTTTTTTTATGGCGTTGAGTGTTTTGTTCTTTGCATCCTTGGTATCATCGAGGTCGATACGTTCAGCAATTTTGAACGAGGCAGGTGTTTCGACCTCAAAACGAGGTACGCTTTCAAGATCTTCGGTATGATAAAATGGTTTTACCTTGATTCCCTCCAATGATTCCCATACCAAGGCTTCATTGTAATCGGCACCTTTCAGGTCAACTTGTATCTTTTGTTTCCATTGTTTGGTCGAGATGGGCTCAAACTCGCTAAAAAGTGATTTTTCTTTCATCACACTTTTATTTTTTGTTTTTGTTTTTTTTGTTTTTGAGGCTGTCCTCATATTCAATGAGAAAGATTTCTTCTTCCTTTTTTTTCATGTAATATTTTTCTCGGGCGTATTTCTCCAGCTCATCTTCACTTGATAGTTTTTTTAACACTTCACGATCTTTTTCGATTTCAGCTCGAAGAAATTCTTTCTGTTTTTCCAATTTCTTGATTTCTTGGTTCAATTCGCGATGGATCAAAAGTGAATTGGTATCGAAAAAGGCCATCCAGATAACAAAAATGGTCAAAACCAAAATATACGCATTGGTAAATATCTTGAACCATTTCTTTTCTTTCAACTCTTTCCATCCCATGATCAAGCCAATTTATTGTTGATGATGGTACGTACCATATCGACCGCGACCGTATTGTAATGGTTGTTCGGTATGATAAGGTCGGCAAATTCTTTCGTAGGCTCTATGAACTCGTTGTGCATGGGTTTTACCGCGGTCTGATAACGGTGCAATACCTTCTCTAGATCATGCCCCCTCTCTTTGATGTCGCGTTGCAACCTTCTGATCAAACGCTCATCAGAATCGGCATGTACATAAATTTTGATGTCGAACATTTCCCTTAACTTAGGATTGCCCAGCACCAAGATACCTTCAACGATGACCACCTCTTTGGGCCTGGTGGCAACAGTTTCGTGCAACCGGGTTTCCTCGACAAAGGAATATACCGGAATTTCGACCATGTTTCCTTTTTTCAGCGCTATAAGATGTTCGATGAGCAGGTCAAAATCGATGGAATTCGGGTGGTCAAAGTTTACCTGCCCTCGTTCTTCTTTGGTAAGGTGCGAAAGATCTTTGTAATACGAATCTTGCGAGATGAC
>JANQOD010000378.1 GCA_028289745.1 Allomuricauda sp.
CGATTTCTATGCCCGTGACTTCGGTTTCGACCATTTTGATTTTTTTGCCATGCTCTAAAAATCTGATGGCCTCGATTTTCTCACTGGCTTCCAACGGCAACATGGGCAAACGCTGAAAATCAAGCAAAGCCCTCTTGCGAAAGGCGTAAATGCCCTTGTGTTTGTAATATTTTGGAGCTGCACCTTTATCTCTCGGATACGGAATCGGGGATCTTGAGAAATATAGGGCAAAGTTACGGCCATCGATAATGACTTTTACTGTATTCGGATTGGAAATCTCATCCCAATCAACAATCGGTGTCATCAATGAGGCCAGATCGATTTCTTCATTGACATCCTCTTCAAAAACGGCCAGCACCTTGGCAAGACTTTCTTTATCGATAAAGGGTTCATCACCTTGTACGTTGACCACGATATCGACATTCAATTCTTGAACGGCCTCCGCTATTCTATCGCTGCCGCTCTCATGTTCGTGCTTGCTCATGATGGCCTTGCCACCGTTGTTGACCACCAATTCGAAAATGATATCGCTATCGGTCACCACGTACACCTCGTCAAAAAGCCCTGTCTTTTTTGTGGCCTCATAGGTACGTAGAATAACCGGTTTGCCTTCAAGGTCTTGCATCAATTTAGCCGGAAACCTTGATGCCTGATAGCGGGCAGGTATCATTGAAATTATCTTCACTAAGGCACGAATTATGTTTTTCTGTTCTTTCTTGGCCGCAGTTTTCTGTAAATGCTAAAAATGAACGCCAAGATGATGATTACCAAAAACGTAGCGACTACAGGAACAAATATTGAAGCGGTCGAGACCACAGCAGCAGTACCCGTCTCAACCGTTGAAACCAATGGATTGGCCACTCCGCCCGTAGTAGCCGTTGATGTGAGCCTTCCTGCCGCGTTGGCACCCTTAATGGCCGTTGCCGTTCCACCACCGGCGATAATGGCCAGTGACCAAGTAATCACGGGATCTAAGTTAGCGACTGTTGATACCATTACGGCCGTGCCGGCGATAGCGGCAAGGGGTATGGCGACGCTATCAAGAAGGTTATCGACCCAAGGAATGAAATAAGCGAATATCTCGACCAAAGTGGCCACCCCAAGAGTGATGACCGCGGCAAGGCTTCCTATCCAAACCCAATTGTCGTTAAGTTCCCATAAGCCGAAATGGGCGGCAAGACTCAGTACAAAAAGGGGCAAAAAGACTCGAAACCCCGTAGAGGCGGCCAGTCCAATCCCCAAAAAAATACTGATGATCGTCTCTTGTGTCATTAATCAGCCTTTTCACGAAAATAGATCATTCACCCTCAAGAAAAAAATTATTGGAAAAGCCGATAAGATATAGTTTTCTCTTGGCCCTGGTCACGGCAGTATACAGCCACCTCAAATATTCTTTGTCTACGCCATTTATGATGTACGGCTGTTCAACAAAAACCGTGTTCCATTGACCTCCCTGGGACTTATGACAGGTAATGGCATACGAAAATTTGACTTGGAGTGCATTGAAGTATCGGTTGTTCTTGACACCCAAAAAACGCTTGTACTTCGATTTTTCATGGGCGTAATCTTGAACGACCTCTTGATATAATCGATTGCTCTCTTCGTAAGGCAATGAGGGCGATTCGGCACTTATGGTATCTAGCAACAAGACCGTTTCAAAAGGCTTTTGGTTCGGATAATCGACCATTCTGGCCTTTACCTCTGCAAATGAAAAGCCGTACAGTTGTTTAACGGCAAATATTTCGAGTATTTCAATGATATCGCCATTGGCGATGAAACCAGCCTCTGAGTTGGGGCTAAGCCAGAAATAATTGTTCTTTACCACCATCATGTAGTCACCGACCGAAATCTCATTTTCAAGAAATAATATACGTTCACGAATGTTTTGGCTGTACAGGTTGGCCCTTTTGTTTGATCGAACGATAATGGCCGTTTCTTCTTTTCCGTTCTGCGAATAGGAAGAATCTATAGCTTCCTGTATTTCGTAACCATCAATAAGTCTTATGATATCTTCGAAAGGATGTAATTGAAATTTAAATCCTTCAAAAAAACCACTTTGAATTTGTTCTCGAATGCCCGTTGCGTTCATTAAAATACCAGAATCATTGGCCTGTCTCACTACTTCATCAAGCTCGAGCATCTTTACTTCTTTATCGTACCCCAGGGAAAGCTGGTCACCGTTCAATGCGGGACTCAGATCAGCGCCAACAGGTGGCAATTGTGCCATATCACCGATCAAGATAAGCTTACATTGATGACCAGAATAGACATAATACATAAGGTCATCTAACAACGACCCGCTGTCGAATAGCTTAGAATCAGCTCCCGTATCGGAAATCATCGAAGCTTCATCGACAACAAACAATGTATTTCGGTGTTTATTGGGGGCCAAAACAAATTTGATCGCCCCCGATGTATTTTTCTTCGGAAAGTAAATCTTCTTATGGATGGTATTTGCAGTGGCACTCGAATAACCGCTCATGACCTTGGCCGCCCTACCCGTGGGAGCCATTAAAACATATTTCAATCTAGCTTTCCATAACATATTGACCAAACAGGCCATTAAAGTGGTTTTGCCCGTACCGGCAAAACCCTTTAAAATGAAAAGTTCATCCTTCTTTTTCGAAAGGGCAAATTCAGAAAGTTTCTTTAATGCGATCCTCTGTTTTTGGGTGGGTTCATAAGAAAATTTCTCAAGCAGAAGCCCATAAAAACCTGTAGTTGTCAAGTCGTTCATGATGCCCTAAAGATAGACCTGTTTTTTAATGAAAAAGTTTCGTGATTAAAAAAAAATTGTAGATTTGTGAATAACCACTAAATTAACTCAGAAAGACTATCCACTATGTTGAAATTGATACTAATTG
>JANQOD010000381.1 GCA_028289745.1 Allomuricauda sp.
TTTCCCATGCTTGCACGGTTTTTGCGAGGATTTAACGCAAAGATACATATTTTTTGAGCATTTTTACATTTACAAAACCATTTTGCCCTTTATGAAATATCTGCCTTACCTGTTTATTTTGACACTTTTTTTGGGTTGCAGTAAAGACAGTGTAGAGCGAAACCCTTTTCTGCCTGATGTCAGTTTTAGGTTCGATCTCAATCTAAACCTTCCCCTGTACAATGACCTAAACAATATTGGAAACCCCATTTATGTTGGCAACAACGGTGTTGGGATAAGAGGTGTCTTTGTTATGAGAATAGGATCTGGAGATCAATTTGTCGCATGGGAAGCCAACTGTCCCAACCATGCCCCCAATGATTGTTCTACCATGACATTGGAAGGTCAAAATGTGCGTTGTCCCTGTGACGATTTTGAGTATAATCTTTTTTTTGGGCAATTGCTCAACCCTCCTGAAGATGGCAGTAGGTTTTTTAACCTGAAGCCTTACCGGGCAGTTTTGGCGGGCAATTCTGTTGTTGTTTCAAACTAGATTACCCCTAATATTTTATCCATCACCCAACTGGTATGTAGTCCATCTTCACCCAATGAGGGATGGGCCGCCGTGCCCATTAAGTGCTTTTTGATGTTTTCGACATGAAACTGCTGAATGTGTTTTGGATTTTCAATGAACAATGTCTCATCGGTATTTTTGGTGGTCAGCTGTAAGGGTTCTTCCCCAAAAACCGAAAAAGTAATCTTGCCCGCAGATCCATAGATTTCAACTTTGTCTTCTCGATGGGCGGTGCCAAAGTTCCAACTTCCCTCCCCGGTCATTCCATTTTTATAGATCCAGTTTCCCACAATGGCATCATAGGCGTTGTAGCGCCCCATTTGGTTCTGTGCAAAACCTTTTGCCTCTTTTACTTCTCCGAAGAAATAAGAAAACAGGTCAAGGCCATGGCTTGCCAAATCATCGAAATAACCGCCTAGAGCGGTCTCAGGATCTGTACGCCAGTTGTACTGGCCACTCAAATCAACTTCATTCGGCGGTTTGCTCAAATGCCACCGAACATGTCGAACCGAACCGATGTGTTCTTCATCAAGCCATTGCTTGACCTTGTTAAAACGGGGCAATGAACGGCGGTAATGGGCTATGAACAACGGCAGTTTTTTTTCTTGAAAGGTCTTTTGAACAAAAAGGCTGTCTTCATAGGTAGGGGCCATAGGTTTTTCTATGCAGCAAGGCTTTCCCGCATCAGCCACTTTTAGGGCGTATAATCTATGTGTATCGGGCGGTGTGGCGATATATACAGCATCGACAAGAGGGCTTTCGATCAATTCTTTTGGGTCGTTGGTGTACTTCGGAATATTATGCCTATTCGCATAATCTTTTGCCTTGTCAATACTGCGCCGCATGACCATAGCTACTTCGAACCCATCGGTCATTTGGTAGGCCGGACCGCTTTTTACTTCGGTCACGGCCCCGCAGCCGATAAAGCCCCAACGAATGGGGCTTTTGTCAAAAAAAGGATACGGTATCATTCACTATTGGGCTTTACCCAAAGATATGTTTAAAAATTGAGGGTGGCCCCCAATAAAAAATTGATGCCTGCCTGCGGATAAAAACCTGCACCTTCAAAAGTGGTCACACTTCCTGAAGAATCATCGTCAAAAGTGAAAAAAAATCCGTTTGAGACTATATCTTCATCAAAAAGGTTGTTCACCAACCCTGACAACACAATGCTTTTGATGAACGAATTGGTCTCAATGGTGTACTGTAGGTTCAAATCGGTCTGTGAATAGGCTTCCAATATAGAAGTCTCTGAGTCGATATTGCCCATATACTGTTTGCCCACATATTTTGAGAGCAAAGAGGCCTGAAAATGTTCGCTCGGGGCAAAGTTCAGTATGTTGCCCGCAACAACGTTAGGCGAATAGGCAATGCTCGTGTTGCCCAAGTTCTGCAGCACTCCATCACGTTGAAAGACAAAATCGATATTTTTATTACTGCTCAGGGCAATGTTGGGCCGTATTTGCCATTTGGCGCCCAAGGCTATACTTGCATCGATTTCAAGCCCCAAACGGTAACTGTCCCCCACGTTCGCTCGAAGTGGTGCGCCCACGTCGTTCAGTTCGCCTGTCAGCACCAGTTGGTCTTTGTAGCGCATATAGTACACATTGGTATTCAACTGTACCGATGTAGAAACGTAACGCCACCCCAATTCAAAATCGTTTAGTTTCTCGGGTCGCGGATTACCGTTCTCATAATCATTTCGGTTGGGTTCTCGATTGGCCCTGGCATAAGAAAAATAGAAGTTGTGGTTTCGGTTCAGATCATAGGTTACCCCTGCTTTCGGATTGAAGAAGTTAAACGTATCATCAACCAGACCGGTATCCTCACCATTGGCCTCATAGCCCACCGTTCTGTACTGAAGGTCACCGAAGAGACTCCATTTTTG
This sequence comes from Allomuricauda sp., assembly GCA_028289745.1. GTDB lineage: Bacteria > Bacteroidota > Bacteroidia > Flavobacteriales > Flavobacteriaceae > Flagellimonas_A. The sequence goes on from JANQOD010000381.1 coordinate 2,442, forward strand.
GTTCAATTTATAAATGGCCTTTGAATACAGATTGAAATCGGTCTTTGTTGATGTATCGTCATAATAACGATCTCGATATTCACTGTTGCTGGCAAAACGTGCCCAAATGACCTCTCCAAAATGATCCCCTTTGTAATTATTGTACCCTCCGCCTAAAATAAGGTTCAGTTTTTCATTTTCATGGACGGCCGAAAAAACAGTACCATAAAAATCATTGTCGAGCCATCTTCTACGAATCAGGTCGGTAGTATTCACTTCTTCACCATTTACCGTCAACGGCTCAAAACCATAGGTCGCGAAATCATCATCTTCCCTGAACTGCTCAAAAAACCCACGGCCCCTAGTGTAGTGCAAGGCAATGTTGGTGCTCCAATTGTTGCCCAGTTGCTCATTCCAATGTAGCTGAAAGTGATCTTGCTTATAATTATCGACCTCATTTTCATAAAAACGTGTGTTGCCATTTTCATCGGTATACTCACCTGATGGATTGTAGGTGCGATTTTCTTGAAGTTGCTCTTTCGTAATGCCATTCCAGGCCTGATAGGTAATCTCATGCCCCCCGAACAACAAGGCCTTTACCAACGTATTGTCATCTTTGTACGTTCCTTGCAAAAAATAGGAATCCAGTTCTGAAGAAGCCCTATCGATATAGCCGTCAGAGGTAATTCTCGAGAGTCTTCCCGAAAGTTCAAAGTGTTCGTTGAGCAGCCCAGTACTGAACTTGATATTGTTGCGCATGGTATTGAAGCTTCCAAACGAAGAGGAGACCCTTCCGTAGGCTTCCTCTGAAA
>JANQOD010000266.1 GCA_028289745.1 Allomuricauda sp.
TTCAATGCAGTTAAAGCGAGTTGTAGTTACCGGTTTGGGAGCCCTTACCCCGATTGGCAACAATATTGAAGCCTATTGGGATGGATTAAAAAATGGAAAGAGCGGCTCTTCCCTGATCACATACTTTGACACCGAAAAATTCAAAACCAAATTTGCCTGTGAACTAAAGGGATATGACCCGCAAGACCATTTTGATAGAAAGGAAGCCCGAAAACTTGATAGATTTGCCCAATATGCACTGGTTTCTTCAGAAGAAGCGATAAAAGATTCAGGTCTTGATTTAGAAAAATTGGACAAATTCAAGGTCGGTGTTGTTTGGGGGGCTGGTATTGGTGGGCTTGAAACCTTTCAAGATGAGGTCATTGGGTATGCCAATGGTGATGGCACCCCAAGATTCAACCCTTTCTTCATCCCAAAAATGATTGCTGACATTGCACCTGGCAATATTTCCATAAAATATGGGTTCATGGGCCCGAACTATACGACGGTCTCTGCCTGTGCCTCTTCGGCAAATGCCATGATCGATGCCCTGAACTACATACGTTTGGGCCATTGTCAAGTTGTGGTAACAGGAGGTAGTGAAGCCGCGGTGACCATTGCGGGCATGGGCGGGTTCAATGCCATGCATGCCCTTTCTACAAGAAACGATAGTCCTGAGACCGCCTCGAGGCCTTTTGACGCCACTCGTGACGGATTTGTTCTCGGCGAGGGAGCTGGTGCTTTGATACTCGAAGAATATGAGCACGCCAAGGCCAGGGGAGCGAAAATCTATGCAGAGGTTATCGGTGGCGGGCTTTCGAGTGATGCCTATCATATGACCGCTCCACATCCTGAAGGCATCGGAGTGGTAAAAGTGATGGAGAACTGCCTCGAAAACGCGGGCATCAAACCTGAAGAAGTCGATGCCATCAACACCCATGGTACCGCGACACCCTTGGGCGATGTGGCAGAATTAAAAGCGATATCCAAAGTGTTTGGAGACCATGCACACAACATCAACATTAACTCTACCAAGTCTATGACAGGGCACCTTTTAGGGGCTGCTGGGGCCATTGAGGCAATAGCGTCAATATTGGCCATAGAGCATAGTCTGGTACCGCCTACCATTAACCATAGTGTGGTCGATGAGAACATCGACCCCAAGTTCAACCTTACCTTGAACAAGGCGCAAGTACGGGAGGTTAATATAGCGATGAGCAACACCTTTGGTTTTGGAGGACATAATGCCTGCGTGCTTTTCAAGAAAATAAGTTGAGAAAACAATGAAGTTTTCGCCCAAAATATTTAATTCCCTTCCGAAATCGGACGGGGATTTTTTTTTGGGAATGAAGAATATTCTCGGTTTCAAACCAAAGAATATCGCCATCTACAAAAAGGCTTTTTTACACCGGTCATTGAACAAAAGGGATGCTGATGGCAACCCCTTGAACTATGAGCGCCTCGAGTTTTTGGGCGATGCCATGTTGGGCACCATCATCTCAAAACACCTATATAGTGAAGTTCCCAACGGTGATGAGGGCTATCTGACCAAAATGCGCTCTAAGATTGTCAGTCGAAAACATTTGAATGAACTGGGCAAAGACCTCGATCTGCTCAAATATGTAGAAAGTAGAATACCGAAATCACATTTTGGTGAAAATATATACGGCAATGTATTTGAAGCGGTGGTCGGAGCGATCTATTTAGACCGGGGATATCACTACTGTGAGAAGTTCATTCATGAAAGGGTCATTGAGCCCTATGTTGATATTGAACAATTGGAAGGGAAGGTCATCAGTTATAAAAGCTTGGTCATTGAATGGTGTCAAAAACAAAAAAAGAGTTTTCATTACGATGTCTATGAAGACACGGGCAATGATGAGTTGAAACATTTTGCCGTGAAACTTTCCATAGAAGACAAAATAGCGGCCAAGGCAAGGGCTACCTCGAAGAAAAAAGCAGAAGAAAAAGCATCTAAGCGTGCCTATTTTGCACTACAGAACAAAATTGAAGCGGCTCAACCATAAAATAAGTTAAACGCAAACGTTTTCGTAACCTGGTATTGTTTAAACTAACATTATCTTCTAGGGAAGTTGTCTCAATAGCTTTATATTTACAATTCGCTTTGATTTAATGTTGACAACCCATAAGATATCGGCTGAGCTGTTCTACGATT
>JANQOD010000275.1 GCA_028289745.1 Allomuricauda sp.
AGGGGGTCAGGCCTCAAGTGAAAATCCTTTCTTTAATCCTGTTGCCACCCATTCGTATAGTGTTTTCAATGATTTCAATCATCAACAACAGGCCACAAGGGATTATGTGAACAGAACGGTTACCTATTGGATAGAGGAATATAGAATTGACGGAATGCGCTGGGATCTTACCAAGGGATTTACCCAAAATTGTTCTTCCTCTGATGAAAATTGTACCAACGGCACCCAAAACGACCGTATCGAAGTGTTAAAGGGCTACGCCGATAACCAATGGGCAAGCGATCCCGATTCTTATATCATCTTCGAACATTTGGGGGGCATTCAAGAAGAAGAACAATGGGCCGATTACCGTTTGAACGAGGGCAAGGGCATCTTACTTTGGAATAAACAGACCGACCCCTACAACGAGGCCACCATGGGGTACCACGAAAGTGGAAAATCGAATTTTTCCGGGGTTTCCTATGTGCAAAAAGGGTTCGGGCAACCATCGGCCGTATCGTATATGGAAAGTCATGACGAAGAGCGCTTGATGTACAAAAACCTTGAATTCGGAAATGACGAAGGCAGCTATTCCGTAAAAGACCTGGATACCGCTTTGGAACGGATGCAAACCGCAGGAGCTTTTTTCTTCACGGTGCCCGGGCCCAAAATGATCTGGCAGTTTGGCGAACTGGGCTATGAGGTTTCCATCAATGAAAACGGAAGAACCGGAAACAAACCCATTCGTTGGGAATACCTCAACGATTCCAATAGAACGGCAATCTATGATGCCTGGGCCGACCTTATCGACCTTAAATTGGGCGAGGATATATTTGAAACCACAGATTTTACCCTTGATTTAAGCGCTACAACTGGGTTAAAGACCATACACCTAACCGACCCTGATGCCACGGGTGACGCCATCAAATATGTCACCATTATCGGGAATTTTGGTTTGACCACCCAGGGCATTGACCCAAAATTTCAACAAGCCGGGGTCTGGTACGAGTTTTTGAACGACAATCTTAAATTTATCGTTACGAATGCGAATGACCTCATATCCTTACAACCTGGGGAATTTCGAATTTTTGGGGATAGGCCAAGTGCCACTTTTCCCGATGCCAACATTCCTGATGACGACAATGATGGTGTGGCCAATGCCGATGACCTCTGTCCCGATACCCCTTTGGGGGCAACGGTCGATGTATCTGGCTGTGAGATTTTTAGTCTGCCCGCAAACAATTTTACCATTAAAAACACCAGTGAGACCTGTCGCAGCCAAGACAATGGCAGTATTACCATAACGGCTGTCGAAATGTACGATTACACTGCCGTCTTATCGGGCAATGCCTCGGCAAGTCAGTCCTTTACCGACACAACGACCTTTGATGGTCTGGCCGCAGGAACATATTCGGTTTGTATCACAGTAGCCGGGCAAACCGATTATGAGCAGTGTTTTGACATGGTCATTGCAGAGCCCGAAGATCTTTCGGTAAGTTCAAAAATCGATGTTGATGGAAAAAAGGCCACCCTTTCGCTCAAAGGAGGGGCGAACTATGAAATTATATTGAACAGGCAAACATTCACCACTTCAGAAAGCACCATCACCTTGGATCTGCCAAATGTCGTGAACCGCCTTGTTGTCAAAACAGATAAAGATTGCCAGGGTATTTTTGAAGAGACCATAATTTTGGACGGGGTTGCGATAGCCCATCCCAATCCATTGTTCTCAGGTCAATTGACCATCGAAATGGGCAAGACGCATAGCCACCATGCAACCCTCAATATTTATGGTATCGATGGCCGATTGATCAAAAGCCAACCCACTACGATCGAACAGGGTAGAATCAGGGTTGAAATGTCAGATCTTTCTCAGGGGCTGTACTTCATCCAGGCTGTGACACCCGAAAAAACACATCAATTCAAAATTGCAAAACAATGAAAGGGATCAATTATCTATTTGCGGCTTCTTCAATACTATTGATGAAGTCTTGTGGTGGAAGTGATGACGGCAATGGTGGGCCAAATCCTGAACCTATACCAAACCCAAGTGCGGCAACCTTGATCTTTCCCGACAACAATGCCGAATGTAACGAGGGCAGCATTCTTTCAGATACCGAAAGTGAGGTCACCTTTCGATGGAATGCCTCTCAAAATACCGATTCTTATACCGTAAACCTGAGAAATTTGGATACGGATGGAACGCAACAACTCAATGCAAACACCAATGAACTGGCGATACGGTTGAACCGTGGCACACCCTATTCATGGTCTGTGACCTCAAGAGCGAACGGCACTGATGAAACCGCTGAGAGCAGCACTTGGAGGTTCTACAATGCAGGCCTTGGAATAGAAAATTATTCCCCTTTTCCTGCCGACAACCCTTCACCCAAATCAGGGGCATCGATAGATTCTGGTACAATAAACTTGAGTTGGGAAGGCAGCGATCTAGATGGCGACATTGCGTCTTATGAAGTTCTTTTGGATACCGCCAATCCGCCCATCGCATCAGAGGGCAGCACCACCGAAAATTTATTGCAAGTAGAATTGGCGACCAGTGGCGTTTACTACTGGCGGGTAATCACCATTGATGAAACCAATAACAGTTCGCGGTCAGAAATCTTTCAGTTTAGGGTGAATTGATCGAATTGGCAAATCAATTGAAAGAGCTCAATTAATCGTAGAATCGCGTTCAATCAAGGTGGGCTCCAGGATTTTTGTCCGAAAAGGTGCTTCTTCCATTTCATTTTCCACGCGTTCTATGAGCATTTTGGCGGCAGTTTCACCCATGAGCTGGCCATGCTGCGCCACAGAGGTAATACTCGGATTGGCATGTTTGGCCAAAAGTCCATCCGTAAAACCGATGATCGATATGTCATCTGGCACTTTTAGGCCCTTGCGCTGAACCACCCGCATTCCATAAACCCCGAAAATCTCGTTCACGCTCAAAATGGCGTCAGGTTCTATGGCATTTAAGAATTGGGAAATGCGCACCTCATCAATGTCCATAAATGGAAGTTTAAGGACGAGGTTCTCATCGTGCCTAATTCCAAAATCCTTTAAAGCCTTTTCATAGCCTCTATTTCTATTTCTGCTGACACTGAAAAAGTCCTCTGTGGTCAAAAGCGCGATCCTTTTTCTTCCTTCATTGATTAATTTCACAGTGGCCTGATAAGCACCCAGCACGTCATCGATCACCACCTTATCGCAGGCCACTTCGTCTGTAACACGATCAAAAAGGACCAGCGGAATACCTTGTTCGGTGACTTCCAGCAAGTGGTTGAAGTCACTTTTCTTTTCGGTCCCTGCCGACAAAGACATAATGAAGCCATCAATACTTCCGTTGGCCAGCATTTCCATATTGATGACCTCTTTGTCAAAAGATTCATCAGAGAGGCACACTATCACATTATAGCCCTGTTTGTTGGCAAAATTTTCGATACCACGAACAACGGTAGTAAAAAAATGATGGACAATGTCAGGAATAACCACCCCAATATTCTTGGTTCTCTTATTTTTCAGGCTTATGGCAATGTTATTGGGCTTGTAGTTATATAACTTGGCAAAAGCTTGAATCTTTTCTTTCGTATCACGACTTATCTCCTCACTGTTCTTCAATGCCTTTGAAACAGTGGATATAGAGACCTCAAGCTCCCTGGCGATTTGTTTTAAGGTGATTTTTTTCTTTAACATGTATTGAATTCTAAATTGCAGTTTCTGCTGTGAAAGAACCTCTATGTTAGGCCATCTTCGAAGATATGGATTTGGCACAAATGGCTAATCTAAAAATCATCAAAAAATAAGGGCATTACGTGGCAAGAAATAAAAATATACTATATTTAACAATTATTTGTAGATTTCTTACACCTATATACAATTTATTAGGAAATATACAAATAACAAATGGGGAGAATGCGTTACTCTCATCACGGCAAAGTTATTAACACGAAACCGTTTTCGTAATTTCATCTCTAGGCTACAAAGGGGTTTTAACACTTTTTTTACATATGTTTATCACTTATTATTATAATTAACTCAACTTAAAATTAACTTTTTATGAAAATTACGCTACTTAAAAGCCTATTGCTGCTGGGCGCATTTGTGTGCTTTGGCGCGATACAGGCTCAGACAGTGTCGGGTACTGTTTCAGACGCTCAAGGCCCCTTACCAGGGGCAAGTGTCGTGGTGAAGGGTACTACGAACGGTACGCAGACCGATTTTGATGGCAATTACACCTTGAATGACGTTGCTAGCGATGCGACCTTGGTATTTAGTTACATAGGTTACGCTTCACAAGAAATTGCCGTAGACGGGCAGACGACCATTGATGTTGTTTTGCAGGAAGATGCCCAGGCATTGGACGAAGTTGTTATCGTAGGTTATGGTACTCAACAACGTAAAGAGATCACCACGGCCGTTACCAGTGTAGGTGCCGAAGATTTCAACCAAGGGGTTATCAATGAGCCCACACAGTTGCTACAAGGTAAAGTTGCGGGTCTTACCATCGTTAATAAAGGTGGTAACCCTAACGATACCGGAACCATTCGTCTGAGGGGTATTTCCACTGTCGGTGGTAATGCTGAACCATTGGTTGTAATTGATGGTGTATTGGGCCAATCTTTAGACAATGTTGATCCTGCCGATATCGAAAACATCACCGTTCTCAAAGATGGTTCGGCAGCGGCGATTTATGGTACTCGGGGATCTAGTGGTGTTATTTTGGTTACCACTAAGAGCGGAAAGGCCAATCAGAAATT
>JANQOD010000075.1 GCA_028289745.1 Allomuricauda sp.
ACTGGGCACCATTACGGCAGATATGATCGATAGGGTCGAAGTCATCACCAACCCCTCTGCAAAATACGATGCCGAGGGCACTTCGGGCATTATCAATATCGTACTCAAAAAGGAAGAAAAGAGAGGGCTCAACGGTTCCGTTTCTGTGAATACAGGTGCACCAAACAACCATAGTATCGGGGTCAGCCTGAACCGAAGAACGGAAAAATTCAACTTATTCACCCAATTGGGTGCGGGATACCGCGAACTACCCAACGAAATTACCGTTCGTAATACAGATCTGACCACGGGTACCTCCATACTTTCTGATGGGGAGGAATTTCGAAACGAAGCCTTTTATAATTTCATATTGGGCACCGATTACTACTTCAGCCCCACCAGCGTGCTGACCCTTACGGGAAATTTTGCACTTGAAATCGAAGACCAGCCTTCATCCACTGGTTTTGCAGCCTTGGATGGTTTGGGAAACGTAACCTCAGAATGGGAACGCACTGAAGTTACCGATGCGCGCAACCCTAAATTTCAGTATGAATTACAGTATAAGAAAGATTTTGAAGACGATGAAGACCACGACCTGTTGCTCAGTGCCCTTGGAAATTTCTTTGGCAAAGACCAGAGTTCAGAATTTGTCGACAACACCCTTTCAGGAGAAGACCGTGATGCCGAACAGAACACCCGTACCGATTTCAAAGAATCCATTTTCACCTTTAAATTAGATTATACGAAGCCGTTCTCTGATGAGTTTTCCATTGAAACGGGTGCACAGTATGTGCTTAACGATGTCAGCAATGACTTTGAAGTACAGAACTTTGAGAATGGTCAGTTTGTTACCGATGACGGGTTGACCAATATTTTCGAGTTTGACCAAAATGTGTTGGGTGTATATGGCACCGCAGCCTATGAAGGTAAAAAATGGGGTTTGAAAGCCGGTTTGCGGATGGAAAATACCAACTTGGGCACCTTATTGGTCACAACAAGCGAAGAAAATAACCAGAATTACACCAATCTTTTTCCCAGCGCGCATTTTTCCTATAAATTTTCAGAGAAGGTATCCTTGCAGGCGGGCTATTCAAAACGTATTTACCGTCCTCGATTATGGGATCTCAATCCGTTTTTCAACATCAGAAACAACTTTAACATCAGACAGGGCAATCCGAATCTACTTCCAGAGTTCACCGACTCATTTGAGGCAACAGGTATTTTCTTTATCGGTAAAACCTCTTTGAACCTTGGGGTATATCATCGATACACCACTGATATTATCGAACGTATTTCGACTTTTGAAAACAATGTGAACATTACACGACCTGAGAATATTGGCACCAACAACACTTGGGGGGTAGAGTTCAATACCAAATACAGCCCTGCCAACTGGCTGACCTTTAACCTTGATTTCAACTATAATACCTTTAGTCGTACCGGAAGTTTTGAAGATACCGTGTTCGATTTCAGTGCCGACCAATGGTCTTCAAAACTATTGACCAAGGTCAAGATACCTTGGGATATCGATTTTGAAGCAACCGGTAATTACCAGTCAGCCTATCAAACGGTACAGGGTGAAATAAACGACATTGCCTTTTTGAATCTCGGATTGCGAAAGAAGATACTCAAAGGCAAAGCCGTGTTGAACTTAAGCGTTCGGGATGCCTTTGCCTCTCGAATTCGAGAAAACCAAATTGTCCAGAACGATTTTGAGATCTTTAATCGCAGTTTTCGGGCACGCTTTGTCGCCTTCGGGTTTAGCTATGGTTTTGGCAAAGGAGAGGCCATGCAATATTCAGGAGGCAGGCGAAGGTAATCAAAACACCCTTTTACCCTAAACTGGCCAGACTTTTTTGTAGGGTCTCTATTTTGGCCTCGGCATCTGCCGCTTTTTTGCGCTCGAGTTCAACCACCTTGGGGGGCGCATTGTTCACAAAACGCTCGTTCGAGAGCTTTTTTTGAACCGATTGCAAGAAGCCACGTGTGTAGTTCAGCTCATCATTGATTTTTTTGATCTCTGCCTCTACATCGACCGCACCGCCAATCGGAATGAAATATTCATTGCTCTTTACCCGAAAGCTCAAAGCGCCCTCAACAGTTTCATTCACCGTATTGATCTCTGAAATATTGCCCAGTTTTTTGACAATGGCATCCATTTTTGAACTGATGCCCTCTACATTCAATTCCATAAGCTCCAGGGGCTCTTTCTGGGGAATGTTCTTTTCTTTTCTGATCGTTCTGATGCCCGAAATCACCTCTGAAGCAAAATCAAAGGTTTTGATCACTTTTTCATCGGTTGTCGCCGCCTTTGGCCAATCGGCAATGCAAAGTGCACTTTCAGGTGTTCTTTCGGCGATATGCTGCCATACCTCCTCGGTCAAGAAGGGCATAAACGGATGCAGCAACTTTAGGTTTTCTTCAAATAGGCGAATTACCGCATCATACGTTTTTCTATCAATGGGTTGCTGATACGCAGGTTTCACAATCTCGAGCAGCCATGAACAAAAATCATCCCAAACCAGTTTATAGATGGCCATCAGGGCATCTGAAATACGGTATTTGTCAAAATGGCCTTCAATTTCTGCCAAGACTTGGTTGAACCGGGCGGTGTACCAATCAATACCTATTTTGGCAGCTTCGGGTTGCTCGATACCGGCAATTTCCCAGCCCTTTACCAAGCGAAAGGCGTTCCAGATCTTGTTGGCAAAGTTTGCTCCTTGCTGGCAAAGGGCCCCATCGAACATTAAATCGTTGCCGGCAGCAGAACTGAGCAATAATCCTACACGAACGCCATCTGCACCATAATCGGCTATCAATTTCAAGGCATCGGGCGAATTGCCCAGTTGTTTAGACATTTTACGCCGTTGCTTGTCTCGCACCAATCCGGTAAGGTATACATTGTCAAACGGTCGTTCGTCACGAAATTCATACCCCGCCACTATCATACGTGCCACCCAGAAAAATAGAATGTCTGGAGCGGTCACCAGATCATTGGTGGGATAATAATACTTCACTTCTTCGTTATCGGGATCTAAAATGCCCCCGAACACACTGATGGGCCATAACCATGATGAGAACCACGTATCTAGAACGTCAGGGTCTTGGCGAAGACTCGATGCATCGATGTTCGGATTTTTGGTCTTTGCCTTTTCAAGCGCCACCTGCCTTGTTTCGGCCACCACAAAATCATTTTGCCCAGTACCGTAATAATAAGCCGGTATTTGCTGACCCCACCATAGTTGACGGGAAATATTCCAGTCGCGTATGTTCTCCATCCAATGACGGTAGATGTTTTCGAATTTCTTTGGAAAAAACTTTACTTCCCCGGTTTTCAACACCGCATCCAAGGCGGGTTTTGCCAATTCTTCCATCTTTAAGAACCACTGTTCTGATAATCGCGGCTCAATAACGGCCTTGGTACGCTCAGATAGCCCAATTTTGTTGGTGTATTGCTCGGTTTTTACCAAATGGCCATTTTCCTCAAGCTCTTTGGCAATCTCTTTTCGCACTACAAAACGGTCTTTGCCTTTATAATGGAGGCCATAGGTATTCAAGGAAGCATCCTCATTGAAAATATCGATAACCTCCAAGTTGTGCTTCTCTCCTAAACTTTTGTCATTCTCATCGTGGGCAGGGGTAACTTTTAGACATCCGGTACCGAACTCGACATCAACGTATTCATCTTCAATTATGGGAATCACCCTATTGCAAATGGGCACAATGGCCTTTTTTCCCTTCAAATGATGGTATCTTTCGTCATTCGGGTTGATACAAACGGCCGTATCGCCCAAAATGGTCTCAGGCCGTGTTGTGGCAATAATTGCTTTTTCATCAGAATCTTCAATGTCATAAGCCAAATAGTACAACAGCCCTTGTTTTTCCTCATAAATGACCTCTTCGTCAGAAAGGGTGGTCTTGGCCTCGGGATCCCAGTTTACCATACGATGCCCACGGTAGATCAGCCCTTTTTCGTACAAATCGACAAAAACCTTGATGACCGAGGCTGACATATCGTCATCCATGGTGAATTTGGTGCGCTTCCAATCACATGAGCAGCCCAGTTTTTTTAACTGTTCTAAAATCACGCCCCCATATTTATTGGTCCACTCCCAAGCATGTTTCAAGAAGTCTTCCCTAGAGATATCGGCTTTTGAGATGCCCTCTTCTTTCAGTTTTGCCACTACTTTGGCCTCAGTGGCAATGGAGGCATGGTCCATACCGGGCACCCAACAGGCATTTTTGCCCTGTAAACGGGCCCTGCGCACCAAAACGTCTTGCAAGGTATTGTTCAGCATATGGCCCATGTGCAGCACACCGGTCACATTGGGTGGTGGAATTACAATGGTATAAGGCTCTCTACCATCGGGTTCAGAGCTGAAAAAGTCGTGTTCCATCCAATAGGTATACCAATGCGCTTCTACCTTATTGGGCTCATATTTTGATGCTATTTGCATAATTTCGGTACAGTTTTTGTCCAAAAAGAAAACGGACTGGTCATTTTGGGCGAAAAGCGATAAATCATAAAAACCGTGATTCTGTTGAAAAATGGCCAATCGACGAAATACGAAACAAAAATAAGTAACGTTATTACATAACAAAAGAATTTTGGATGCGGTTGTGAAAACAACTACTTTTGAAATTCACCCAAAACTAAA
>JANQOD010000295.1 GCA_028289745.1 Allomuricauda sp.
AATAATCGGATTTTGTGCGTGTAGCTTAAAAGCTGGGTGGTAGCCCAACATAAAGGGCATATCCCTTTCACCTTCAACAGTGAAAACGATCTCAAGTCCGTTTTCTTTGATCGAAAAAGTCTTTTTAAACTCAAAACTGTACGGCCACATTAGCCATTGTCGGTTCGACTTTTCAGGATATTTGGAATTTTTCACGGGAGTTCCCGCTTTATATTCTTTTCTATAGGATGCGATTGTTTCAGATCGTGAAACCAGTTCATAGTCCATCTCCCGTAAATGGCCGTGCTGGTCCAATATAGCATTGCCGCGTGGTACCTGTACCACAAAACCTGCTTCATTGGTCGGGCCGATGATCGGAAACATTTCGGTGTCGGCGTTTCGCCAACCCGGACTACCCTTTTGATGTATGAATTCATGCCCATCGACTTGGTAACTTATCAATTCACCTGAATCGATACCCACTGATTGCCCATCCAAAAATAAGTTTATCCTATCCATAAGCTATTCGATGTATCCTTTCTCCCGCATCCAGTCATCATTGTAGACCTTGGCCACATAACGACTGCCATGATCGTGAAAAAGTACAACAACGACATCGTCTTTTGTGAAATGTTCCTTTAGTTGCAATACCCCCTTAATGGCTGCCCCTGCAGAATTGCCCAAGAACATGCCCTCTTCTTTGGCCAGACGTTGGGTGTAAATCGCGGCATCTTTGTCGGTCACCTTGGTGAAACCGTCTATAAGGTCAAAATTGACATTTTCAGGAAGGATGTCCTCACCAATTCCCTCGGTTACATAGGGGTAGATTTCATTCTTATCAAAAATGCCTGTCTCATGGTATTTTTTAAAGACCGATCCATAGGTATCGACTCCCCATATCTTGATGTTGGGGTTTTGTTCTTTCAAATATTTTCCAACACCCGAGATAGTGCCTCCGGTGCCCACACCAACCACAAAATGGGTGATCTTGCCATCGGTCTGTCGCCAAATTTCTGGGCCCGTGGTCAAATAATGGGCCTTGGTATTGCTAGGGTTATCATATTGGTTCACGTACCATGAATTCGGAATTTCTTCTGACAATCGTTTTGCCGTAGAATAATAGCTGCGCGGGTCATCGGGGGCCACATCAGCCGGGCACACGTGCACTTCACTGCCGACCGCTCTGAGCACATCCACCTTTTCTTTCGATTGTTTGTCGTTGATGACACAGATAAGGCGGTACCCCTTCACTATGGCTGCCAATGCCAGTCCCATGCCCGTATTGCCCGAAGTTCCCTCAATAATGGTACCTCCCGGTTTCAGCCTTCCATCGGCTTCTGCATCTTCTATCATCTGCAGCGCCATACGATCTTTGACCGAATTGCCAGGGTTAAAGGTCTCATATTTGGCAAGTACCAAGCATGGCAATTCTTCGGTCAAGGTATTGAGTTTGACCAAGGGCGTATTGCCTATGGTCTCAAGGATATTTTCTGCGTATTCCATAATCGCTGCAAAGGTAGGATTTTGGATGGTTGGATTCTTGGATTTTTTTGATGGAAAAGTTCTCTGTTCGGTACCCGGTTTTCAAAAAAACAATGCCGAAAGACATTGGCCGGCATCAAAGAGATCATTCAAATTTAATGGCCCGTACAGGGGTGATCTTGGTGATGGCGTATGAAGGCAACAACAACATCGACAAACATAAGAGCATGACCCCCAAGTTGAGCAGCAAAACAGTCGCAACGCCGATGTGTACCGGAATGTAATCAATATAATACTCCTCTGGGTTCGGAAACTTTAGAAAATGGAATTTCTGCTGCAGCAGAATAATGCCCAAGCCGATAAGATTTCCCCAAAAAAGTCCGATTCCGATAAGATAGGCCGCATTATAGAGAAAAATTTTACGGATACTCCAATTTTGTGAGCCGATTGCCTTTAAAATGCCTATCATCTGGGTACGCTCTAAAATCAGCACCAACAAAGCCGTGACCATATTGATGCCCCCCACGACAACCATGATACCGATTATAAGGGCAACGTTGAAGTCAAAAAGACCTATCCATTCAAAAACCTTATAGTATTTGCTCTTGATATTCTGGGTATCAAGATTGGAAAGTGTCTTACCATATATCTCAGCACTTTTTTGGTCGATGTCATCAAAATCATCTAAAAAAACCTCAAAATTGCCCACTTCACTGGCCTCCCACTTGTTCATTCGCTGAATATGGCGGATATCTACAAAGACATACTGCCCATCAAACTCCTCAAATCCGCTATCATAAATGCCCACCACTTCGAACCGTCTATTATTGGGCATTTTAGAAGGGTCGCCATCCCTTAAAAAAATGGCCGAAAAAGAATCACCGACCTTCAACCGCAAACGGTTGGTCATCAACCTTGACATGAATACCCCATCGTTAAGGTCGCCCTTATAAGAGGGTAACTGCCCATCGATAAGATACTCTTCAAAATACGACCAATCATAGTCAATACCAACGCCTTTTGCGATCATACCCTCGAAAGTATCCTCCATTCTAATAATGCCCGGTTTGGTGGCCACGGCCTGTACATGGGCAATACCCTCAACATCGCTGAATTCAGGGTAAAAATCTTGTTCAATCGAAACGGGCACAATCGATACCTCAGAATTGTTATTATCGTAATTCGAAATCTGGATATGCCCATTAAAAGCGGCCACCTTTTCCCGAATCTTTCGCTGAAGACCCGAACTTGTCGCAATGGCGATCAACATCATCACGATACCGATGGCAATGGCCGCAATGGCGATTTTAATTATCGGGGCCGAAATGCTAATTTTATGCGATGCCCCTTTGATGAGGCGTTTGGTAATGAAAAACTCTAAATTCAACGAATGACCGTTTTATCCTTCTTCAAAAGTACAGTTTTCTTATTGGTTTTTATGCTTATCGCCTGTGGCCAGAATAAAAACAAGACCGAGTCCCAAAGTCAAAAAATAGCCGGCGATACGGTTAAAAATGTGGTTGTGGGTGCCAATAGAACGGAGACTTATCTACCGATCTTGAAAAATAAAAATGTAGGTATCGTCGCCAACCAGACGAGTGTATTTGTTAAAAAGGATGGATATACCCATTTGGTCGATTCATTGCTTTCTTTGGATGTCGCCATCAAAAAAGTATTTGCACCCGAGCATGGTTTTCGTGGCCGGGCCGATGCCGGTGAAGCGGTCAAAGACGGGGTCGATACCCAGACAGCACTGCCCATTACATCACTATACGGAAAAAATAGGAAACCCTCGCAAGAACAGTTGGACGGTTTAGATATTGTACTTTTCGATATTCAGGATGTCGGCGTACGTTTCTACACCTATATTGCCACTTTGCAACTGGTCATGGAAGCCTGTGCCGAAAAAGGAATCCCCATTATAGTACTCGACAGGCCAAACCCCAATGGCCACTATATCGATGGCCCGACCATGGAAGCAGCACACACCGGCTTCTTGGGTATGAACGAAATACCTTTGGTCTATGGCATGACCATTGGCGAATACGCCCAAATGGTCAATGGTGAAGGGTGGCTGACAAGTGGTTTAAAGGCAGACTTGACCGTGATCCCACTTGAAAACTGGACACATGAAACCGAATACGGCCTACCCATCAGACCCTCGCCCAACCTGCCCAATGATGTGGCCATCAACCTGTACCCAAGCCTTGGCCTTCTCGAAGGCACCAATATCAACGCGGGCCGTGGTACCGAGTTTCAATTTCAACGGTATGGGGCTTCCTTTTTAGATAGTACGGTATATGGTTTCAGCTATGTGCCAAAACCCAATTTTGGATCGAAGCACCCCAAAGAAGAAGGGAAAACCTGTTATGGAAGGGATTTATCACAACACCCTAAGATGAAGGAGGTTTCAGTAAGGTGGATCATCGATGCTTATCAAAATGCTTTGAATGGGTCAACCGTATTCAACACCAATGGTTTCACCAAACATGCAGGCACTTCAACCTTACAGCAACAGATCGAGGCCGGACTTTCGGAAGGGCAAATCAAAGCGACCTGGCAAACTGATTTAAATCGTTTTAAAAAAATCAGGGAAAAGTATCTTATCTATCCCTAGGGCATGGATCGGAACGGTAAGATCGGCATAGTTTCAAAAAAAGCTCGTTTTACAATGTTTTCCCTAAGTTATTTCCCCGCCTCAATTACCATTTCAATAACAAGTTCATGGGTTCAATATGGCCATACTTGCCTTGTAGGTAGTTGTTGGTCTTATTTAACGCAAAGGTGCTTGCTTAATTATTATATTTGAGAGTATGGCTTCGTTTATCCCTTGTATTCGGTGCATTGTCTCAGGTTATCAGCAGGTTTTGCTCTATAAAGGCAAGACCCAAATACCTCTATTTTTCTTTTTGATCCTGGCCCCTTTTTTCATTTTGGCCCAAGCAGATGACCATGGAGAAAAATATTACCAATGGTTCGATGATCTAATTGACATCGAGAACACCGCATTGTACAATGGCATTGGCTATGTAGAAAAATACAAAGTGATAAATAAATATCACAAGTTTTTTGAATCAACGGATTTTTTGTGGGGTGATATGGTGTATGATGGTCAATATTACCCTAATCTGGAAATGAAGTATGACCTAGATGAAGATTTGGTGGTGCTACACCTAAAAAATGGGCTTAGAAAAGTACTCTTACAGCCCATTAAAGAAAAGGTAGAAAAATTTACCATTGACCAACATAGGTTTGTGAACATTACCGACAGTGTGGCAAAAACCTATGCTATTTCGGGTTTCTACGAAGTGCTTTTTGAAAAATCAGATTTTATGCTGTTGGAAAAACACCAGAAAAAGAGATTTAAACGAGAAGGGAAAAGTTCAGTGTACTATGAATTCAAGAGTAGAAACCGACACTACCTCTTTTACAATAATGAATATTTCACCGTACGCAACAGAAAGGATTTCATGCGTATCTTTCCAAAGCTTCAAAAGCAGATCCAGACCTATTCAAAGAAAAGATCTTCTAAAACAGAGATACGGGAGTATTTGATCTCACTTGCCAAAAGAGTACAATTGTTGTTGTCAGAAACCCAATAAGCAATGAGATATCTCCTCTTCATAATAGCCCTTCCGATATTCAATTTGGCCATTGCCCAGAGCGATTCCACGTTGATAACCATTTCTTTTGAAAATACACCGCTCAAAGAGGCCATTCATGAATTGGAAGAAAAAACTGCATATAGGTTTTACTATGTCTCAGACTGGCTGACCGATAAAACGGTTTCGGGTTCATTTGAAAAGGTCGACATAACAGAGTTGCTTCAAAACATTTTTAATGAAACGGTCATCAACTTCTATATCTTAGAAGGTAATAAGATCGCCCTCAACAGAAATACAATCATCTATGATGAGTTGCCAGATGGTTTCTTCGGAAATCTTGAACAACCGGTTGAAACTGCGAAAAAGGAAAAAGTTGAAGTAAACAACCCAATACTTATTTCAAAAGATGACGTATCAGAAAAGAGCGAGGTCGAAATTGTTAGGATCGGGAAAGAGCATAGTGCACCAAGGGCACATTTCAAGCTTAGTGGTCATGCCTATATCAAAATGTCAGGAGAACCCGTGCCAAATCTTTCCATTGTGGTCAACAAGGGAAAAATTGGAACGGTAACGAACAACGAGGGATTTTATGAAATTGAACTGCTACCAGGGCTCAATACTATTCAAACCCGTTCTCTGGGCACCCAGCCGATGCAGAAAAACGTAATAATCTACAGCAACGGAACACTTGACTTTCAACTTAATGAAAGCATAGAACGTTTAGATGAGGTGGTTGTAAGTGCTGATTTTGCCAAAAATGTGGAGGAAGCCACGATGGGAGCCACTGAAATCTCATCTGAAGAGACCAAAAATGTTCCCGTTGTCTTGGGCGAACGAAATATCTTCAAGGTGGCGACCACTTTGCCCGGCATCAGTACGGCAGGTGAAGGGGCAACAGGTTTTAATGTCAGGGGCGGTAGTGCAGACCAAAATCTGGTGCTTATGGATGGTGCGGTAATCTATAACCCAACCCACTTTTTTGGAATTTTTCAGGCAATGAACCCTTTTACGGCAGAAGACCTGAAAATATATAAGGGGAGTATCCCTCCTGAATATGGCGGAAGGTTGTCTTCAGTTTTTGAAATTGTCAATAAAGATGCCAATACACAAGAGTTTGCCGGAGAGGCCTCTATAGGGCCCGTGACCAACAATATTGCACTTGAAGTTCCCGTGGTCAAAGACAAGTCTGCCGTTTTGATCGGGGGTAGGGGCACTTATTCTGATTGGATCTTGAGATCGTTGGATGAAGAGTCGTTGAGAAACAGTCAAGCATCTTTTTATGATTTCATCATCAAATACAACCATAAGGTTGATGAGAAAAACGACGTGAGGGCATCAGCCTACTATAGTAGGGATGCTTTTAGCATTACCTCAGATTCGCTGTACAATTACAACAATCGATTGTTTTCTTTGAGATGGACCCATAGGTTCAATCAGAAGAATACGGGAGATCTTTTGCTGACCAATAGTAGGTATGGTTTTAACATCGACTTTGATGGTGAAACGGATACAGATTTCCTATTTGGTTACAAGGTCAATGAAACCATGTTGAAATTGAAGATGCAATATCTGCACAATGATGCACATAGCTTCGATTATGGCATATCGACCAAGCTCTACACAGTAGATCCCGGTGATATTGAGCCACAAGGTAGCCAATCAATCGTACAGGCAATGAGCATTCCAAAAGAGAAGGCACTCGAATCGGCACTGTTTGTTTCAGACACCTATGAAGTAAACAAACGATTATTGTTAGATCTAGGTTTTAGATACTCTTTTTTTGCCGCTCTCGGAGAGTCGGAACAACGCGTTTATGCACAGGGGGTGCCTAGGGAACAGGGCACGGCAATAGATACGTTGCAGTACGGAAACAACGAAATTATCGAAACCTATTCGGGCGCTGAGTTCAGGCTTTCTGGCAGGTATTTTTTGACAGATGATTTTTCTATAAAAGCCGGTTATAACACCACTTACCAGTATATTCATACATTATCGAACAATACAACGGTTTCTCCCATAGATACATGGAAACTTTCAGATTTGAACATAAGGCCCCAAAGGGCTCGGCAATATGCACTGGGCCTGTATAAGAATTTTTCGGGAGACGCATTTGAACTAAGCTTGGAAGGGTACTACAAAAGATTGAAGAACACACTTGATTTTAAGGTGGGCGCAGATCTCATATTGAACGAGAATATAGAAACAGAGGTCTTGCAGGGTGAAGGCAAAGCTTATGGGGTCGAATTCTTGCTGAGAAAAAATCGAGGCAAACTCAATGGTTGGCTCGGGTATACGTACTCAAGGGCCTTCATTAGATTAGACAGTGAATTCGCCGAAGAAACAGTGAACAATGGAGACTATTATCCTGCAAATTTTGATCGGCCACATGATTTTAGCCTAGTGGCCAATTATAAGTTTACGAAACGTTTCAGCCTTTCTGCCAATTTTGCCTATCAAACAGGAAGGCCAGTGACCTATCCTCTGGGTAATTATACCTACAGAGGTGCAGAATATGCCTTCTACAGTGATCGTAATAAATTCAGGATTCCGGATTACTACCGTCTCGATTTGAGTTTCAATGTGGAGGGAAACCATAAGCTTAAAAAATTGGCCCATAGTTTTTGGAACATTTCCATATACAATGTACTGGGCAGAAATAATCCCTATTCTGTGTTCTTTGTTACCGAAAACGGTGATATACAAGCATACAAAAGTTCTATTTTCACCATTCCGATACCCACGATAACCTATAATTTTAAATTTTAAGACATTTTGGCGGTACCAATAGCCCGATATAGACACTACATTACCTCAATATTCATGCTCACACTTTTCTTGCAGAGCTGTGTTGAACCCTTTGAGGCGGCCACCGAAGATTTTGAGAGTGTATTGGTCATAGATGCCCTCATAACCAATGAGTTAAAATACCAACAAATAAACCTTAGCCGTACTTTTCGGTTTGAAGACGAAGAGGCCGGAGGTGAAGTGGGGGCTACTGTAAGGGTGCTGGATG
>JANQOD010000305.1 GCA_028289745.1 Allomuricauda sp.
TATCCTATAACCAAAATTTCAGGACCAAAAGTTGAGAAAGTCCCCCTAGCATAAAGCCTATGACCAATTCGACCCAATTATGGGCCCCCATATATAACCGCGAGGTGGCCACAAGTCCCGTTGCCATCACAAGTGCTCCTAAAGCCAATGTAATGTTGACTTCGAAATGGATGCTCAATCCGATCAAGTACATCAGCAGGCTTGCCATGCCCAACATATGAATGCTTATTTTGAAGCCTAAAAAGAGCAATAGCAGGGCCGCAATATAGGCCGTTACAAGTCCCACAAAAAAGTAATACAGTTCACCGATATAGTTCTGCGGAATCACTTTGAGCAAAATCATCAAAAAAAGAATGACATTGATCCCCAGCGCATAGCTACGCTCTTTTATGGAAACGGCAAAGATAGAATGTACCACCCCCAGATTTTTCAGGATGAAAAAAAATATAATCGGAATAATGACCGTGAGAATGAAAATGGGCAAGATATTACCGCTCTGCTCCTGAAGGGAATTGAGTTTGGGCGTGACCAAGAAATAAGCCAAGGTACCCGCGATCGGAACCAATAAAGGATGAAAAACATAGGAAATGGCATATAAGAATCGACCCATCAGATTTTCTTTCTCAGCCTGGCCACGGGTAGGTCCATTTGTTCCCTATATTTCGCCACGGTTCTTCGGGCTATTGGATATCCCTTTTCCTTTAGAATTTTCGCCAGGCTATCATCGGTGAGCGGCTTCTTTTTGTCTTCTTCGCGAATAACGGTTTCCAAAATCTTTTTGATTTCTTTTGTTGATACGTCTTCACCCTGTTCATTTTTCATGGCCTCTGAAAAATAGTCTTTGATGAGTTTGGTGCCATAGGGCGTATCTACATACTTGCTATTGGCCACTCGCGATACGGTAGAGACATCCATATCGATGCGATCTGCAATATCTTTTAAGATCATAGGTTTCAACTTTCGCTCGTCGCCGGTCAAAAAATACTCTTCTTGGTACTGCATGATGGCGTTCATGGTAATGTAGAGTGTCTGTTGCCGTTGTTTAATGGCATCGATGAACCACTTTGCGGCGTCTAACTTTTGTTTGATAAAAAGTACTGCATCTTTTTGATCTTTTGATTTTTCCTTGGCATTCTTATAGCCTTGAAGCATATTGCTATATTCTTTCGAAACATGCAGTTCTGGAGCATTTCTTCCATTGAGTGTCAGTTCAAGCTCTCCATCGACGATCCGTATCGAAAAATCGGGAACAATATGTTCGATGATACGGTTGTTTCCTGAATAGGCCCCCCCAGGTTTTGGATTTAGTTTTTCAATTTCAGCAATGGCCGCTTTTAGTTCCTCCTCTGAAATATGATGTTTTTGCAAGAGTTTATCATAATGCTTTTTGGTAAAGTGGTCAAATGACTTTTCAAGAATTGAAATGGCCAACGTTATCGAGGGCGTGCCCGTTTTTCTTTTCAGCTGTATGGTGAGGCACTCATCAAGAGAGCAGGCAGCTACCCCAGGGGGGTCGAGTGCTTGAACCGTTTTCAATACTTCTTTGACCTTTTCCTCATCGACATAGACATTTTGTGTAAAGGCAAGATCATCGACGATGTCGCTCAGAGGTCTTCGAATGTAACCACTTTCATCGACACTGCCGACCAAAAACTCGGCAATGGCCCATTCTTGATCATCTAGATATACCGTATTGAGTTGGTTCAACAAATATTGGTTAAATGAAATACCAGCGGCATAGGGCACACTTTTTTCGTCATCATCGGCACTGTAGTTGCTTATTTGTGTGCGATAATCAGGTATTTCATCATCACTTAAATAATCATCAATATTGATCTCGTCAGCCGCAATGGTCTCACTGTCATTCGATTCATCAAAACTTTCACCGTATTCGTCATCTAGGTCATCGCCTTCTGCTTTGCCACTTTCCAAAGCTGGATTTTCTTCCAATTCTTGCTTTAACCGTTGCTCAAACGCCTGTGTGGGCAGTTGAATCAACTTCATCAACTGAATCTGTTGGGGCGAAAGTTTTTGCGAAAGCTTAAATTGTAGGTGTTGTTTCAGCATAAATCAAAAAGACCCTTTCTTATAAAGTTAAAGAATTCAATTTAGAATTCAGCGTTCTGCGGCGTTCTCGGAAAGGGAATCACATCGCGAATGTTGCCCATGCCCGTAACGAATTGTACCAAACGCTCAAAGCCAAGACCAAAACCACTATGGATGGCCGTGCCAAATTTGCGCAGTTCAAGATACCACCAAAGCTCTTCTTCAGGAATATCAAGCGCAGCCATTTTTTGTTGCAAAACCTGTAATCGTTCCTCCCTTTGCGAGCCACCAACGATTTCACCAATTCCGGGAAAGAGCACATCCATGGCCCGGACG
Organism: Allomuricauda sp.; assembly: GCA_028289745.1. GTDB lineage: Bacteria > Bacteroidota > Bacteroidia > Flavobacteriales > Flavobacteriaceae > Flagellimonas_A. The sequence goes on from JANQOD010000305.1 coordinate 2,383, forward strand.
GTGTTGCCGTCTTCATTCAGGCGCATATAAAAAGCCTTTATTTTGGCCGGATAGTCGAAGAGAATAACCGGACACTTAAAGTGTTTTTCCACGAGAAAACGCTCATGCTCGCTCTGCAGATCGGCACCCCATTCATCAATCGGGTATTCGAACTTTCTCTTTTTATTGGGTTTGCTGTTCCTTAAGATTTCAAACGCCTCGGTATACGTGACCCTTTTGAAGTTGTTGTCAATGACAAACCTCAATTTTTCGGTCAACGACATTTCACTGCGTTCGGCCTGGGGCTTGGTTTTTTCCTCATCAAGCAAACGTCGTTCGAGAAACGTTAAGTCATCAGGGCATTTTTCAAGCAGATAGCGCAATACCCATTTGATGAAATCTTCAACAAGGTCCATATTGGCATCAAGATCATAAAATGCCATTTCGGGTTCGATCATCCAGAACTCGGCCAAATGTCTCGAGGTGTTCGAATTTTCGGCTCGAAAAGTGGGTCCGAAAGT
>JANQOD010000363.1 GCA_028289745.1 Allomuricauda sp.
GGTTTTCTTCAAAAGCAAAAAGTGTTGTAAAAACAAGTGTTGATTTGGCGCGTCAAGATGAAGGTGACGAACGTTTTCAACCCAATTTTCTATCGAGGCAAATCGTTAAATTTTCGATTACGGCATCAGATAGTATAGCAAGTGTACTGCCCCCCAAATTACAGCGCTATGTCGACTCACGTTTCGAAATGCCAAAAACGTATGTACCAAAGAGCAAAGTGCAGGATCTTCCTGCTTTTGATTTGGTAAGGGCAGCGGTCAATCTAATGGTCGCCAGTGTGCTCATTTCCATCGCCACCTCGATGAAACTGCCCTTATCTACAACCTATGTAACCTTTATGGTAGCCATGGGCACGTCACTGGCTGACAAAGCTTGGGGAGCAGAAAGTGCCGTGTATCGGGTTGCAGGGGTTTTGAACGTGATCGGAGGGTGGTTTTTTACCGCTTTCAGCGCATTCACTGCTGCTGCAATCATAGCCCTTATCCTACATTTTGGTGGAGCTATTGCCCTGGTTGCACTACTGGTAATGGCCGCTATCTTATTACTTCGAAATTATTTATCCCACAACAGAAAATCTAAAGAGCTAAAAGCCGAGGATGGCCTCAGAAAAGCCGAAAGCAGTTCGATTCAAGGGGTCATACACGAGAGTGCCGAAAACGTGGCCAAAATGATAAAACGAAGCAATAAGCTCTATACAAAGGCCATTAACGGATTGGCCCGTCATGATTTGGATCAACTCAGAAAAAACAAAAGGGGGATCAATAAATTATCCAATGAAATTGAAGACCTTAAAAACAATATTTTCTACTTCATCAAAAACCTGGACGAATCAAGCGTCGGTGGGGCCAGTAATTTTTATATCAATCTGTTGGGCATTCTCCAAGACATTTCACAATCGCTTGAGTACGTGGCAAAACTCAGCCATACCCATGTCAACAACAACCATAAAAAGCTCAAGTACAACCAAATCAAAGAATTGAAAGAGCTCGACTATGCGATGGAAAATCTTCTACAAGAAACAACAGATGCATTCGAATCGCGTTCTTTTGAATCGATCGGCAATGTATTGAAGCAGAAAGAAGGTTTGTTCAACATGGTATCGGAAAAAATTGAGAAACAGGTTGCCCGTACCCGGACGGAAGAATCCAGTCCGAAAAACACGACCCTGTACTTTTCTTTGCTTACAGAGACCAAAGATGTCATCAAAGCCTTGATGAAATTATTGGAACTCTATTATATTGAGCACGACAGTACGGTCGAACCCGCCCGAATCGATAAATAACCGTATTTTCAGGCTCTAGTTTTTTTACCCATGAGAATCTTCCTTTTCATTTCGTTGGCACTGGTTCTGAACCCTCTTTTTGCACAGCGCCTTACTGGCCCTGAATTACTTGAAAAGGCCATCATATACCATGATCCCGAGGGGCATTGGCCTGATTTGCAAGCAGCTTTTCAAGTCACCATGAAAACCCCAAATTCATCTGATCGCACAAGTGTCATTTCTCTTGATCTACCGAAAGGCCGCTTCTCTTTAGATGTGAAAAAAGATGCTGTTTCCTATCGATATGAACTACAGGGTGGCGACTGTAAAATCACTTTCAACGGTAATACCGAAATTTCTGAAGAAGACCGCAAAGCACATCATTTGAATTGTGAAAGGGCACAGCTATACAAAAACTATTACACCTACCTCTACGGCCTTCCCATGAAACTCAAAGACCCTGGCACGGTCATTCACCCAAACGTAGAACGAAAGCGTTTTAAAGACAAAGAATATTTGACGCTAAAGGTCGAATACGACCAAGAAGTGGGCAATGATGTTTGGTACTTTTATTTTGATCCGGCTACTTACGCCATGGAGGTGTACCAATTCTTTCATGACGAATCAAAAAATGATGGAGAATATATTCTTTTGAAAGATGTTCAGGAAATCAACGGTATCAAAATGCCGAAGGTCAGGGCATGGTACTACAACAAAGACGATAAGTACTTGGGTACCGACATTTTAAATGCCATCGGGTCATAAGCTTTATGGTCACCGATAAAAGTTCATCTCGTCCATATACTTCCAGACCGGTTGGGGCAACAGCGGACGCACATTTTTGCCCGCCTTGTGCTGCTTTCTGATAAAAGTGGACGATATTTCCATGATGGGTGCTTTCACCCTATGTATCTTCGGATGGTCATTGAATTGATGTTCAGCCTCACCTTCTGAAATTCGGGGATAAACATAGATTTCGTGGTGCTCCAATATCACCTCATAATTTTTCCACTTGTGGAAGTTTTTAAGGTTGTCTTCCCCCATCAACAGACAAAAAATATATCCACTCTCATATTTATCGATGAGATGCGCCAGGGTATCAATGGTATAGTTAGGCTGTGATAAATCAAATTCAATTTTGCTGGCCCTTAGTTTTGGATATTCTTGTATGGCCTCAAAGACCATTTGATAGCGATGGTGGTCATCTAACAGCGAGTTTTTGACCTTAAACGGACTTTGGGGGGTTATCACAAACCAAACCCCATCGAGGTCGGAGAATTCTACCATGTGGTTGGCAATGACTAGGTGCCCAATATGGGGCGGATTGAAAGTCCCGAAATACAGGCCGATCTTTTTCATTCTTCTTCTTGTGAATCTTGAATTTGAGCCCCAACATAATCAACCACCAGATCATATGCCTCTTTTAGGGCAGTGTCGAGATCATAGTTTTTGATAATTTCGTCGAACTGCGGTGCCGTGGCCAATTCTACCGATGCCTTGGCAATGCGCATATTGATTTTGTCATCATCTTCGGTACTGCGCTTCTTCAAACGGATCTTGAGCTCATCGACACTTGGGGGTTTTACAAAAACGGCCAATGTTCGTTCAGGATATTTTCTTTTGATGCGAAGGCCCCCTGCTACGTCTATATCAAAGATCACATTCTTCCCCTCTGCCCACAAACGTTCCACTTCACTTTTCAAAGTACCGTAGAAACAATCACGATAGACTTCTTCCCATTCTAAAAAATCACCGTTTTTGATGTGCTGCTTAAACTCAGAAACCGACATGAAATAGTAATGCTCGCCGTGTTTTTCTCTACCGCGGCGTGGTCGTGAGGTCGCAGATACCGAAAAGGCCAGGTTAAGCTCAGGTTGTTTTAACAGATATCTTACGATAGTCGTCTTGCCACTTCCTGAAGGCGCGGAGAAAATGATGAGTTTACCTCCTTTGCTCATAGTACATTGAGCATTTGTTCCTTGATCTTTTCAAGTTCGTCTTTCATCTGCACCACTACTTGCTGCATCGGGGCGTAATTGGCCTTTGAACCGATCGTATTGATTTCGCGTCCGATTTCTTGTGCAATGAATCCCAGTTTTTTACCATTGCTCTCTTGTGAATCCATGGTCTTTTTAAAATAGGCCAAATGGTTGGCCAAACGCACTTTTTCTTCGGTGATGTCGTACTTTTCAAGATAGTAGACCAGTTCTTGTTCAAAACGGTTCCCGTCAACTTCGACCTTTAGATCGGCTACGGCTTTTTCTAAACGTTCACGAAGCAGCTTTAAACGTACCGGGTCAAGTTTTTCAATTTGTTGTAAAAGGTCTTGTATTTCTTTTATACGGATATTGAAATCATCTTCGAGTACTTTGCCCTCTTCGGTTCTAAAAACATTGATTTTCTCTAAGGCATGGATCAACGCCTGTTGAATGGCATCAAATTCGGCCTCATCGATATCGTTCTTGTCGGTTTTAAGGGCATCGGGCATTCTGAGTGCCATTTCAAGTAGCTTCATGTCATCTCCGGCCGCAATATTGCGCAGTTGGTCCATATATTTTTTGACCACGCCCTTGTTGATATCAGCCGTGGTTTCCTCGCCCGTGATCTCGACGTTCAGATTCAAGTCAACCTTACCTCTTACAAGGGATTCTGATATGGCCTTTCGCAGCTCCAATTCTTTTTCTCGATATGCCTGCGGAAGACGCGCATTGATATCTAGGTTCTTGCTGTTCAGTGATTTTAGCTCAACCGTAATTTTTTTTGATGGAAGCTGTAGCACGTGCTTTCCAAAACCGGTCATGGATTGAATCATACAGAAAATTTAGGCAAAGGTAGCTTAAAATTAATACTGTTTTTGCAAGGAGAACTTTGAGCAACGGCACTAGAGCTCCCTTACCCAAATGTTGCGGTAACTTACCCGACTGTTGTCACCATGGTCCTGTAATCGGATCGGCCCTTTGCCATGCGGTGGATTTTTCGGCCAACCAATATAGGGAGTGGTACCTTTCAACTCAACATGGTCTTGCACCAGCACCCCATTGTGCAATACGGTAATGGTGCCCGATTTTATTTTTTGGCCATCATCGCTGAAATCGGGTGCACGGTAGATGATGTCATATGTGTTCCACCCACCACTGGGCTTAGATGCCTTTGCCAATGGCACGTATTGTTTGTAAATGGCCGCCACTTGACCGTTGACATAGGTATCATTGTCATTGTTGTCCAACACTTGAACTTCGTACAGATTGTTCAAAAACACCCCGCTATTGCCACGGCTTTGCCCCTTACCCTCTATCTCAGCGGGTGAACGCCATTCGATATGCAGCTGTATGTCGCCAAAGTTTCGCTTTGTTTGAATATCGCCCGTTTTATCTTTCACGGTCATACTGCCATCACCATTCAAATGCCAGACCACTTCTGTACTGTCATTGGTCATCGACCATTCATCAAAACCACTACCGTCGAACAATACTATGGCATCGCTGGGCACATCGTTTTCATCAACGGCCACCATTGGCGGAACGGGTTCATAAACTTCCGTTTCTTCAGGTTTGGTCGGTTCTTCCCCAAGATATTCTTCATGGATGACCACAGCAGGTTTATCCGGTATTGTCGGTTTTTCCTGTTTTCTCTGTTGACAGCCGATCGTAATGATTATGGCCAATAGACCTAGACCTATTCTGACCATCTTTATAGCCGCTTGATTTTAATATTTCGATAGGCGACCACATCGCCATGGTCTTGCAGCCCAATCTTCCCTGTCTTGTAAATTCCAAAACCTTCCCAGTCGGCGAATTTTGAGTTGGCGACCATTTTGTCCCATGCTTCACCATGCACCGGAAATTCTACTATCGTTTCACCATTCATCACCACACTGCCCTGATTGACATTATGGTTGACGGTCAAAACGACCTTGTTCCACTCGCCTGCAGGGTTGACCACATTTTTTGAAGGGGCCACCATATCGTAGAGGGCCCCGGCCTGATGGGTCGTACCGTTTTTGGCATCAGGATGGCCCTCATCATCCAACACCTGTATTTCCGGTCCGGTTTGATAGGGTCGGCCGAACTTTTCATCTTCATATACGCCCCAGAAAACACCACTGTTGCCCCCTTCTGAGACCTTCCATTCCAATGATAGCACAAAATTGGTGTATTCGTCATCGGTCACAATATTATAGCTTGCCCCCTCTGATCGTTCTTTTGGGGGGTAGAAAACCATGGCCCCCTCTTCCAGTTTCCATTGCTCTCCGATTTCGCCGCCCCCGTAGAGGTGCCAGCCATCGAACGAAGTGCCATCAAAAAGAATCTGCCATTGTTCTTGTGAGGTGTCTTGGGCCATTTCGGTCATTTCTACTTCGGTTTTGGGTTCTTCTTTTTCCTTTTGTTTACAGCTAAGTGAAAACAGTATCAAAAGTATCAGTGCATAACGTGTCATATTCCCAGTATTTTTTTGAGTTGTTCTTTATCTATTTCCGCCCCGGCGAAATCATCGAAGGTCTTTTGTGTAGCTTCTATGATATGGTCTTGAATGAACTTGGCCCCTTCTCGCGCGCCCTGTTCGGGGCTCTTGATGCAGCATTCCCACTCCATTACCGCCCAAACATCACAGCCGTATTGGGTCAGTTTTGAGAAGATGGTCTTAAAGTCTATCTGTCCGTCACCAAGCGAACGGTACCTGCCGGCACGATCGCCCCAGTCATTGTACCCACCAAAAGCTCCTTTTTTGCCAGTGGGGTTGAACTCAGAATCCTTTACATGAAACGATCTGATAAATTCATGATAATAATCGATATAGGCGATATAATCGAGTTGTTGTAACACAAAATGGCTCGGATCATATAGAATGTTTACCCGTTTGTGGTTGCCCGTGGCCCCTAAAAAGCGTTCAAAGGTATCACCATCGTGCAAATCTTCCCCAGGATGGATCTCGTAGCATACATCGACCCCCTCTTGGTCAAAATGATCAAGAATTGGTTTCCACCGTTTCGCCAATTCTTCAAAGCCCATTTCTACGAGACCCGCAGGCCGTTGGGGCCATGGGTGGGCCGTATGCCAAAGTAGCGCTCCGGAAAAGGTGGCGTGGGCCTTGATTCCCAATCTTCGGCTGGCCGTGCCCGCCTTTTTGACCGTTTCAATTGCCCATTCGGTACGTGCTGCCGGCTTTCCTTTCAGATTATCGGGTGCAAAATTGTCGAACATGATATCGTAGGCCGGGTGTACCGCCACCAACTGCCCTTGTAGGTGGGTCGATAGTTCGGTGATCTCAAGGCCATATGAATTGATCTTTCCTTTGAGTTCATCACAATACTCTTGGCTTTCGGCCGCTTTATCAAGGTCGATGAGGAATTTCTCCCAGGTAGGAATTTGAATTCCCTTATACCCCAATTCAGAGGCCCATTCACACATTCCCTCCAAAGTGTTAAATGGTGGTTTGTCATCGACAAACTGGGCCAAAAAAACAGCAGGTCCTTTAATGGTTTTCATATTGCTACTTGTAATTGTTATTCAAAAGTTTTAGGAATTTAGAGCTATATTTAAGCAATAAATATGGCCATTCAACAAAATTCTTGACGAGTCATAAATATAGTGATTCGCAAAGAATTAAAACAATCGATCATGAACCAAGAATCATTCTATGATGCCATAGTGGTCGGCACTGGCATCAGTGGCGGTTGGGCCGCAAAAGAACTTTGCGAAAATGGCCTGAAGACCCTCGTACTCGATAGGGGGCGCATGGTCAAGCATATAGAGGATTATAAAACCATGAATGATGACCCTTGGGATTATCCCTTTATGGGCGAATTGACACGCGAAGAAAAAAAGAAATACCCTAAACAACTTCGGGTCGGGTGGGCACCGCGAGATGATGTCAAACACTTTTTTGTGAACGATCTTGAGCACCCTTATCAAGAAACCAAGCGCTTTGATTGGATTCGTGGCTATCAAGTGGGGGGTCGATCCCTGACCTGGGGGCGACAGAGTTATCGTTGGAGCGATATCGATTTTGAGGCCAATCGCAAAGAAGGTATCGCTGTTGATTGGCCCGTTCGTTATGCGGACATAGCGCCTTGGTACGATAAGGTCGAACAATATATCGGTGTCAGCGGTCAAAATTTGGGACTAAGGCAATTACCCGATGGAAAATTTCAACCCCCGATGAAACTCAATTGTGTTGAAAAAGACCTTCAAAAAGTGATGGAGACCCAATTTGACGATGGCAGGTTATTGACTATAGGCCGTGCGGCCCATATTACTGAAAACACCACCGAATTTAAAGGTCGTGGCCCCTGTCAATATCGTAATCGGTGCTGGCGTGGCTGCCCCTTTGGGGGATATTTCAGCAGCAATTCGTCTACCTTACCGGCCGCAGAGCGAACAGGAAACATGACCCTTAGGCCCAATTCGATCGTTTACGAAGTCATCTACAACGAGAATACCAAAAGGGCATCGGGGGTAAAGGTCATCGATGCCGAAACCCATGAAAAATTAGAATTCAAGGGAAAAATTGTTTTCCTCTGTGCTTCTGCCATGGCCTCTGTCGGTATTTTGTTGCAATCGAAATCAAAAAGGTTTCCCGAAGGTATGGGAAACAACCACGACCAACTGGGCCGTAACATCATGGACCACCACTACAAACTCGGTGCCACTGCCCAGGTCGATGGTTATTTGAACAACTATTATAAAGGACGAAGACCCAATGGCTTCTACATTCCACGCTTTGTCAATCTGGGTGGGAAGACCAAACGCGATGGTTTTTTGCGCGGGTTCGGATACCAAGGTGGTGCCAGCCGTGAGAACTGGGCCGAAATGGTGGCCGAAATGGGCTACGGAAAAACCTTAAAAGAAGCCTTGCTGAAACCGGGCGGTTGGCAAATAGGCATGACCGGTTTTGGCGAAATGCTGCCCTATCACGACAACCGCGTGACCTTGAGCAGTGATAAAAAAGACCAGTGGGGGCTGCCACAACTCGATTTCGATGTAGCATTCAAAGAAAACGAATATCGTATGCGGGAAGCCATCGTAAAAGAGGCCGAAGCCATTTTTAAAGCGGCGGGGTTCAAACAACTGACCACATTTGATGAAACCACGAGCCCAGGTCTGGGCATTCATGAGATGGGCGGTGCCCGAATGGGCAGTAGTTACAAGACCTCGGTAGTGAACAAATACAACCAGGTGCACGATGTGCCGAACGTTTATGTGACCGATGGCGCCTTTATGACCTCTGCAAGCTGTGTAAACCCATCATTGACCTATATGGCATTCACCGCTAGGGCGGCCAATCACGCTGCAGAACAGTTCAAACTGGGCAAATTTGCGTCCGCTTGAAGATTTTATTTTTCCAATTGTCAAAAAAATTGATTTTATTGACGTTCATTTCATAATATTGTCTGAATACTGACTTTCTATGGAAAATGCTTCAGCCAGAAGTCTATGGGGCGATTTTTTAGATGCCCACTTAGAATTTGCCAACGAAGATGCCCCGAGGGTGGTGCATTTTTGTGACAATGAAAAAGATGCCAATAAATGTGCCGATCTGGTATGTAAAGATATCAAGCGGGCTACTTCGCACTCATTGTTGGGGCTTCAACTACGCGGTGAGCCTTTACCCCAAATTGGTAATTTTGTAGTGGTCACCGATTGGTCTGGCAAGGCCAAGTGCCTCATCAGGACCACCTCGGTAAAGTTACTTCCGTATTTCGCCATACATGCCGAACATGCACGACTCGAGGGCGAGGGAGACAAAAGCCTTGACTATTGGCGAAAAGTACACTGGGACTATTATACCCGTGAGCTCGAACCCTTCGGACGCGTGCCCCAAGAAAGCATGATCATTGTTTTTGAACGGTTTGAGAGAGTTTTTAAAAGATGACAAAAGGCCACATAAAGTGGCCTTTTTTATTTCTGTCATTTTTTGTTTTAGCTAATCCATTTCTACCCATACATTGCCTTGTTTGTGCGAGGCAACCGTGTTTTCGATGAAGTTCATACCACGTACACCGTCTTGCATGGTGGGAAATTCGCCGTCATTATATTTCTCGCCCCTGATGGCCTTGGCCGCCCCTTTATATATGTTCGCCATTGAGTCGAAAATACCTTCAGGGTGCCCTGGTGGCAGTTTTGTGCCATCTAAAGACAGTTCTGAATTATAGGCATGGCCAGGTTTATAGATCTGGGTGGGCTCGGTATCGCTCATTCTATAGAGAAAATTGGGCCGTTCTTGCTCCCATCTGAAGGCTCCTTTTTCACCATAGATGGCGATGGCCAATCTGTTTTCCTCGCCCGTGGCGACCTGACTTGACCTGATTACCCCTTTTACATGTTCATTCATTCGAATGAGCACGGTGCCATCGACATCCATTTGGTTGTCATCATAGAGATAGTTGAAATCACAGAGCAGCGATTTCACCTTGAGTCCCGTGGTAAATTCGATCATATTAAAGGCATGAACCCCTATATCGCCCATACATGAGCTGATACCGGCTTTTTTGGGATCTAATCGCCAAACCGATGAGCGTTTTTCCTTATCGTGGATGATAGGATTGATCCAGCCTTGATAATACATCGCATCGACCTTGTGTATTTTGCCCAACTCGCCAGCTTTGATCATCTCCCTCATTTGACGCACCATAGGGTAACCTGTATAGGTATGGGTGAGGGCAAAGACTTTTCCAGATTTTTTGTGGGCCTCTTGAAGAATTTTTGCCTCTTCATAATTCATGGTCATCGGCTTTTCGCAGATAACGTGAAAACCATTGTCGAGCAGTTTTTTGGCCATCGGAAAATGGAGAAAGTTGGGTGTCTGTACCGAACAGACCTGCATGCGCTCATCTTCGGGGAGTTTCAATTCTTCTTCAATGAGCGTATCAAAATCTTTATAGATCCTGTTCAGTGGAATATCGATTTCCTTGGCAAAATCTAAACTTTCTTGGTGTTCAGGACTGAACACCGCCCCCACGATCTCATAGTTATCGTTTATAAAAGCCGCAATACGGTGCAACACCCCGATAAGGGAATCGCCCCCTCCTCCTAAAATTCCAAGTCTGATCTTTTTTGGCATTTTTTATTTGTTCTTAGTAGTTAATGTTTAATTCTTCTTTCCTCCAATTTTTTTCTCATTACAAATAGTGCCCCAAACAGTACGATCAAAATAACGGGCAGCCACATAATGTTGCCCAAAGTGGCTTGTCCCGCAACCAGATCGGCCGCTTCTGCAGAAACTCCAGAATCTAAAGCTGCGCCTCGCTCCCGATCAAGCATCTCACCTATTTTAGGCAACGAAATCCCAGTGATCAACATCCCAAAACCTCCTATGATCGACATGCCCAAAGCCCCGGTTTTATGGGTGTATTCACTTACAAAGCCTATCATGGTCGGCCAGAAGTACATCACCCCGAGCGAGAACAAGATAGCGGAAACATAGACCATGGCCCCTGTTGCACTGGATAGTAAAAATAAGGCCAAGGAGGCAATGATGGCAGAACTGAACAATACCCCGATCGGATTGATTTTATGAATCACCGGACCGGCAAAATAACGGCCCACGGCCATCAAACCCGTAACGATGGCCAAAATGATCAACGGCGGTGCGCCGGCCTGTCCCAAGAGACGTTCGATGAACTGACCAGTGCCCAACTCGGTGGTCGCGGTGAGGCCCATACATATCAGCATAAAAATAAACAAGGGGGAAAACATTGATTTGATGTTTTGGCCAACATCCGATTCAATATTCTCTGCCTTGGGAAATTTCTGCCCAAGAATAAGAAATCCATAAATCAAGGTCGGAATGATCATCACCCCGATCTGTAATTGCCAAGATAAGTTGAGATTGCCCATCAACTCACCTATCAAAGCCCCGATAACAATACCCCCTGGGAACCATACGTGAAATTTGTTCAACATGGTGGTTCGATTGGTCGTGTACATATCTGCAATCAAAGGATTGCAAGCTGCTTCAACGGCACCATTGGCCAGACCGATCAAAAAGGTGGACACCAAAAGTGGAACAAAGCTTTTTGCCAAAATGGTCAAGACCAAGCCCAATAAATGACAAATGAAAGCCACCCATAAAATGGGCTTAGGGCCAATCTTCGGATAAATCAACCCTCCTATTATCATCGATACGGGAAAACCATAAAAAGCCATGGCGTTCATCCAACCGAGTTGCGAATCGGTAAATCCAAATTCCACATTAAGCTCTCCCATGATACCGGCTCGAATGGCAAAGGTCATTGCCGTAACGATCAACGATATGCACGAGGCCAGAAAAAGTCTATTCTTATTAATATTCTCCATATATAGTTGGTTTATTGATGTCTAATTTTTGTATTCAATTTTTTCATTCTTAAAAATCAGGGCAAAAAGTACAAATACCACTGCCGCAAATGCTGCCGGATACATCCATATGGTTTCCCAAACATGCTTTCCATCGGCCAAGATGTAAGTGTCGGCTATTTTACCCGCGATCCAGAAACCGATCAACATACCGACCCCATAAGTGGCCAAGGTAATCAATCCCTGCGCGGCACTTTTATATTTCTCGCCCGCCTTGGTATCGGTATAAATCTGTCCTGAAACAAAGAAAAAATCATAGCATATACCGTGCAGCGCGATACCGATGATAAGCATAAAGGCTAAATCGCCCGCATTGCCATAGGCGAACAAAAGATAGCGAACCGTCCACGCCAGCATCCCTACCATAATGGTCTTCTTGAAGCCAAACTTGGTAAAGAAATAGGGCAACAGCAACATGAAAAGCACTTCAGAGGCCTGGCCAATGGTCATTTTTCCGGTGGGATTGTCCATTCCAATTTCCGATAAAAACGGATTGGCATTCTGATAGTAAAAGGCCAAGGGTATGCAGATCAAAACAGAGGAGATGAAGAACACCAAGAAGTTCTTGTCTTTTAGAAGTTTCAGGGCATCCAATCCCAAAATTCCGGAAATGCTCACTTTTTCATCCTTCTTGATACGAGGGGGGGTTTGGGGCAATGTAAAGCTGAACAATCCTAGAATTGCAGAGGCGACCCCTACCATCAGAAAGGTATTTCGAAGCATCCCCGATTGAATTCCTTTCGAAGAGTCCCAAAAAAACACATAGCTGATGATGAGCCCGGCCACGATCCATCCAACAGTACCGAACACCCTTACAAAGGCAAATTCTTTAGAGGGGTCTTTCATCTGATTGAACGATACCGAATTGACCAACGCCAAGGTGGGCATGTACACTATCATATACACCAGTACATAAGGGTAAAATACGGTGAAATCGGTGGCTTGGTACATCTGGTACATCAAAATGGCCCCCAATAGGTGCAGTACCCCCAGAATTCGTTCTGCGTTGAAATAACGGTCTGCTATCAACCCGATGACAAACGGTGCGATTATCGCCCCCCATGATTGGGTAGAGAATGCCTGTGCTATTTCACCCCCGGTCGCGTTCAGGTTGTTTCCCAAAAAAGTACCCAATGT
>JANQOD010000367.1 GCA_028289745.1 Allomuricauda sp.
GCTCAATTTGCATTTTTCCGAGGTAGTGAATGGATGTATCCTTGGCATCCATAGCATTGGGAAAATGTGTCTTTACTATTTCATCAAATTTTCTTTGTAGCATATTTATAGAATTAAAATGCGGTTAATTTACAGCTGTGCGGCTTATACAAGTTCAGGGTTTTCTTTATAAACCCACAAGAAATCAAGCCTATGTCCAGAAAGTCTTTAAAAAAATGTGTTAGGTTCAAATCAAATTGGATTGAAAGTTCAACTTTTTAATCCAGTGCATACGCCCTGTTCACGGGCCATTCATCAGCATATCCCGCCAGCCACTTTTTTGATTCAAGTTCTTTATCCGTGGCCAAACAAGCATCTAGATCGGCCCTAATACCTGCTTCGTCCATATCTTGACCAATGAAGACGATTTCACTTTTTCGGTCCCCAAATGTTTTGTCCCATCCCGATTCAATTTGTTCTTGATTCTCCAAAAACACCAAATATTGTGCGCGCTTTTGAAAAGGCATGCTACTCCACCAGACCCCTGCACTGTCAGTTCTCAAAGATCCTCCTGCCTGGCCCCAGACCAAAGCTTGTTCTGGACGCGAAGCAATCCAAAACAATCCTTTGCTACGAATGATGGTATTCGGAAACCGATACTGTACATAATGCCAAAAACGTTCGGGGTCAAAGGGTTTTTTACTTCGATAGACAAAAGAACCAATGCCATATTCTTCCGTTTCTGGCGTATGCCCATCTTTTTTGAGTTCCTCGATCCAACCGGCACTTTGCTCCGCCTCCTCAAAATCGAAAAGCCCCGTGTTGAGCACTTCTTTCGGACTGACCTTGCCGAAGCGTGATTCAATGATACGGGCAGAAGGATTCAGCTTGGCAATGGTAGCACGCAATATTGCCAAGTGGTCTTCTGAAACCAAGTCTGTTTTATTGAGAACAATTACATTGGCAAACTCGATTTGGTCGGTAAGTAGATTGACAATGGTACGGTAATCTCCCTCCATATCTGTCAGGTCTCTATCCATCAAAGTTTCAGGGCTGCCAAAATCCTTGAAAAAGTTAAAAGCATCCACAACCGTTACCATGGTATCTACGTAGCTAAAGCGCGAAAGGTCGATGTTGTTTTCTTCATCAACAAAAGAGAAGGTCTGGGCAACCGGTACCGGTTCGCTGATACCCGTGCTTTCAATCAGCAGGTAGTCAAAGCGGTTTTCTTTGGCGAGACGCTCTACTTCCACCATCAGATCTTCCCTAAGGGTACAACAAATGCAACCGTTGCTCATTTCAACCAACTTTTCCTCGGTGCGCGACAGGGTGTTTTCGCTCTTGACCAGTTCTGCATCTACATTGACCTCACTCATATCATTTACTATGACCGCTACTTTCATACCTTCCTTATTGTGCAAAACATGGTTCAATAATGTGGTCTTTCCAGCTCCAAGAAAGCCACTGAGTACGGTCACGGGTAACTTATTGTTTTCTGCCATTTCTTTTTTTACAGAATTTAAGGTGGCCCATTGGAAGAACGGTTCCAAAGAAAGTGTGGGTTTCACCCAGTGGTAAAAATATACGAAAAAGCATACAAATGCAACTTGGTTGCATTTAATATTGAAACAGTTGAAGACCAACATTAAAAACGGGTGTAAGCGCCTTAAAAAAGTCTAGGGCATAGCAAAGTACCGTATTGATTTTTGCTCAATAACCAGCAGCCTGCCCATCTTTACGGCTTTCAGAGGCGCCATGGTAGACCTTGTTTTCATCGTCCCATAAGATGGCCTGATATCCGCCATAGATGCCTCGAGCGGTTCCAATTCTATGGCCCTTGCCCATTAATCCGCGTAGGGTCGAGTAGGGGATGCCCGATTCGGTTCGGATCAGTCCCGTATTTTCAGTGATCTTTCCCATGGGACTGGCTCCACCGGTATGGTCCCAACGTGGGGCATCACCGGCTTCTTGCAGGTTCATGTCAAAATCGATAAGGTTCATTACGATTTGGGTGTGACCCATGGGCTGAAAGTCGCCCCCCATTACCCCAAAACTGACATAGGGCTTACCTTCTTTGGTAATAAAAGCTGGAATAATGGTATGAAAGGGTCGCTTGCCAGGTTCGAAGGTATTGGCCTGCCCTCGTTTGAGACTGAACAGTTCACCTCTGTCTTGAAGCATGAAACCTAATTTTGGTGGTGCCATGCCAGAGCCCATACCCCGATAATTGCTCTGTATCAATGATATCATGGTTCCTTCATCATCGGCTACCGTCATATAGATGGTCTCTCCGGCCGAGATTTCGCCCGCCGTGTATTTTCCTGCCCGGGCACCGATCTGTCTTCTTCGGTTTTCGGCATAATCGTCTGAAAGCAACTGTTCGACCGGAACATCAAAAAAGTCCATATCGGCGTAATATTTTGCACGGTCTTCAAAGGCCAGTTTTTTGGCCTCGGTGAAGAGGTGCAAGTGTTCTGCACTTCCAAATTCTATGTTGGAAAAGTCATAGCCTTCCAATATTTGCAACATTTGGAGCGCAGCTATTCCCTGACCATTGGGAGGAAGCTCCCAAACATCGTATCCCCTATAATTGATGGATACCGGTTCTACCCATTCCGATTTATGGGCAGCAAGGTCTTCGACAGAGAGAAAACCACCTTGTTCTTGAATGAATTTCCCAATGGTCGCGGCAATATCACCTTTGTAAAAGGTATCGCGACCGCCTTCAGCGATTTTTCGATAGGTATTTGCCAAGTAAGGATTTTTGTAGACCTCTCCTTCATTGGGCAGTTTGCCACCATTTTGTGATTTGTAGGTGTCCTCGATATTAGGGAAACCCTTTGATTCAAAAAAGGGAACGGTTCGCTGCATATACCAGGCGATCAGTTCTGTCAACGGAAAGCCCTTTTCAGCATAATCGATGGCAGGGGCCAGAATTTCTGTCATAGGTCTTGACCCGAATTTTTTATGGAGTTCGAACCATCCGTCGACCGCACCTGGTACACTCACGGGCAGCGGACCGTGTGATGGAATTTCCCCCATCCTTTGTTTTTCAAAATACTCCAGGGTAAGTTTTTGGGGCGAACGGCCACTGGCATTTAGCCCATAGAGCCTTTTTGTCTTTCCGTCCCAGACAATGGCAAAAAGATCGCCTCCGATACCACATCCTGTGGGTTCCATAAGTCCTAGTGCGGCATTTGCCGCAATGGCCGCATCGATTGCATTGCCACCGCTTTTAAGCACATCCAACCCAATTTGTGTGGCTAATGGATGGCTTGTGGCCACCATTCCGTTTTGGCCCAATACTACAGAGCGGGTAGCAAAGGGTTCACCGGTAATTCGGTCTTGGGCTAATGAAAATTGAATGAAAAGAACTAAGGATAGAACGTAGCGAAGGTAGTTTTTCATAGTTGTTTTTATTTTTTCTAAAGTACAAAAAATGAAACCGAGACCATGTCGATTTACAATGCCAAAAAAGAAAAAGGCCTTTCCACAGGTGGTGCCAAGTGGTATGCCAAGGTTTAAGGTGCTTAGAGAAAGTTTTTTCAAAAATTCTTCTATGGGGTTTCATGGATGGCCTTGACCACATTAGAACTGTTTCAAAAAAGTAATCTTGCTGATAAACTGGGTACTTCGCTGAACAGGGTCAAAAATGTCTGTCTGGGTATCGTTAAGAACCAGATAAATAAATGACAGCGGCATATATTCCCAACTGAAGCGCACGTTCCATCGACCTTGTTCATTGAAGCTATTGTATTGATAAAATGTCGATAACTGTAACCGGGGGTTCAATGCAAATCTAAGGTTCGCGGTGTATAGATTGGTTTCGAGGTCTTCCTCTAGAATACCAACGCCATTGATGTCATTGTACTCGTAGTTCAAAGAGAAGGTCGCATGGGGAATGGGCGCGAAGCGAGCAGCGGCGTTGATCGTGGTTCGTGTTCCATTATAAAAATCTCCCAAATTGACGCCAACATCTCCCGACCATTTTTTTGAAAGGTCGGTATTGTATTGAACCAAATACCTGGTGTAGAAGTACCGATCTTGTTCAATTTCAAGTTCTAACGGTGAAAAATCAAAATTGATGTTCTGCCATGTAGGAATTATGGAGACCTCTAAAAAGCTATTGTCTTTGAACCAGGTGAACACCGGAAAAATGTATAGGCTGGCCTGCTGAAAACTACTGGGGTCGGTCGCATCATGGTTATAGTTGACAAACACTCCGGGATCCCACCTTCTGATCCAATCGATTTTTTTTGGCCTCCATATATAATATCCCCCCGGATTGTGCCTGATGACATCGTTTTGGCGCACAAAACCCATTCTTGGGTTGTAGTTGGCATCAGTATATTCGGTGACCCATCCGTAATAATATTTGTTGGAATCGTTACCGACAAATATCCTGCCCGCAAAACCTGTTTTACCGGTACGTTCATCAATTGATGTTGACAGCAAATACTGGATATCCCATTGACTGGTCGGTCGAATTTGGCCATCTAAGGTAATCGTGGTGTTATTATT
>JANQOD010000398.1 GCA_028289745.1 Allomuricauda sp.
ATCAATCTAGATACCGAATTTTAATGCAACTATTTAAGAGTCAAGTCTTAAAAGTCACCAATTCACTTTCAGGCACAAAAGAGGTTTTCAAACCGTTAAAAGAAGGCTATGTGGGCATGTATGTCTGCGGCCCCACGGTTTACAGTAACGTGCATTTGGGCAATTGCCGCACGTTCATCTCATTTGATATGATTTTTCGCTATCTAAAACATCTTGGCTACAAAGTCAGATATGTGCGAAATATCACTGATGCCGGTCATTTGGAGAACGATGCGGATGAAGGAGAAGACAAGATTGCCAAGAGGGCTAAATTAGAGCAAATCGAACCCATGGAAGTGGTGCAACGCTATACGGTCGATTTTCATGAGACGCTACAAAAGTTCAACTTGTTGCCGCCAAGCATTGAGCCCACGGCAACCGGGCACATCATTGAACAAATAGAAATCATTAAAGACATACTCGAAAAAGGTTACGCCTATGAAATCAGCGGATCGGTATACTTTGATGTGTTGAAGTTCAATGAGTCAAACGAATACGGTAAACTCAGCGGCCGAAAATTGGAAGACATGATCACCAATACCCGTGAGTTGACCGCGCAAGACGAAAAGAAAAATCCACAAGATTTTGCACTTTGGAAAAAGGCCGAACCGCAACATATCATGCGGTGGCCCTCGCCTTGGGGCGATGGCTTTCCTGGTTGGCATCTAGAGTGTACGGCCATGAGCACTAAGTATCTGGGCGAAAATTTTGATATACATGGAGGTGGCATGGACCTGAAGTTTCCACACCACGAATGTGAAATTGCACAAGCCGAAGCACGTTATGGGGTCTCTCCTGTCAACTACTGGCTACATGCCAATATGTTGACCTTGAATGGAAAAAAGATGTCAAAATCAACAGGAAACAATATCTACCCCAATGAGATTTTCAGTGGAGAGAACACTATTTTGAGCAAACCATACTCCCCTGCGGTGGTGCGCTTTTTCATGATGCAGGCCCACTACACCAGTATTTTGGATTTAAGTGACGAAGCCTTGCAAGCGTCTGAAAAAGGTTTTAACCGTTTGATGGAGGCCATGGCAGTTTTGGATGGATTGCCCACAGGAAAAACTTCGTCTTTTGACATTGCTTCATGGAAACAGCAATGCTATGATGCCATGAACGATGACTTCAATACCCCCGTACTCATTGCCTATCTTTTTGAGGCCGTCAAGCAGATCAATCTTATCAAAGACGGAAAGGAAACCATTGACCAGAATGACAAAAAAATCCTTATGGAAACAATGAATGGTTTTGTCAATAGTGTATTGGGCCTTGAAACCCGCCAAGAGACAAAAGGAAATTCTGAAGTGCTCAGCGATGTGGTGCAATTGCTCATCGATATGCGAAATGAAGCCAGGGCCAATAAAGATTTTGCCACTTCTGATCGGATCAGGGATCAATTAGCTGCGCTGGGCATTCAGCTCAAGGATGGAAAAGAAGGTACAACCTTTACCGTCATCAATAATTGAGCAGGGTGAAAAAAATTCTCATTGCCCCGTTCATTTTTTTGGTACGACTCTACCAAAATGGCATCTCTCCCTATCTGCCCGCAACCTGCCGTTATGAACCTACCTGCTCTGCCTATACCGTGCAAGCGTTACAAAAACATGGGCTCTTTAAAGGGGGATGGCTTTCCATAAAACGTATTTTCAGTTGCCACCCATGGGGAGGGAAAGGATATGATCCCGTACCATGATCGAACGCCATACCGATAGTTCGAGACAAACGGCCGACCTAAATTCAAGTATCTTGATGCCAATTCGTGTGAATTGTGCCCCAAACCGGAAACCGCATAAGCCGAAAATTCCATATCGAACCCATAAAATCGCGCGGCATAAGTCTTATATCTGAAATCATATGTCTTACATCTATTTGACTATCTTCGCTTCAAAATTGACTACATGTATTTTTTAGGTTTCAATTGGAATCCCGACGACATCATCTTCAAGATAGGATTCATTCAAATCAAATACTACAATCTGTTATGGATTTTGGCCTTTGTGGTAGGCTGGTTCATCATGAAACGTATTTTTAAACATGAGAACAAGTCCATGCAAAAACTGGATTCTCTCTTCGTCTATGCAGTGGTATCCATAATGTTAGGCGCCAGATTGGGCCATGTTTTTTTCTATGATTGGGACTATTACAAAAACCATCTTTTAGAGATTTTGTTACCCATTCGAGAAAGTGCCGAAGGTTCTTTATTCGGACTGATAAATGGTTATGAGTTCACAGGTTTCACGGGCCTGGCCAGTCATGGTGCGGCCATTGGCGGCATTATCGGTCTTTATCTGCTCTCTAGAAAATACAAAGATATGAGCCTGCTCTGGCTGCTCGATAGAGTGACCATTACCTGTGCCATTGGTGGGGCTTTTGTTCGCTTGGGCAATTTTTTCAACTCTGAGATCAATGGCAAGATAGTTGAAGGGTCTTTCGCGTTTGCGACACGATTTATTCGTGATTCAGATGATATGCCCGCTTATAAGGCGATACGTCTGACGGAAGAAAAGACGGCCAGTGCAGCATATAAGGCAATTGAAAACAATCCAGATTTCGCTTCAATACTTGAGTCTATTCCATACCGTCATCCCGTACAGCTCTATGAAGCTTTTGGTTATCTGATCGTATTCTTGATCATGTATTTCTGGATGTATTGGAAAACAGACCTCAAAAAGAAAGAGGGTTTTCTTTTCGGCTTTTGGTTGGCCGTTATGTGGGGGCCCATTCGTTTTATCCTTGAGTTTTTCAAAAAGAGTCAAGGAGGGTTTGAAGATACCTGGGGCACCTTCAGCACTGGCCAATGGTTGAGCATTCCGTTTGTTTTGATAGGATTGTACTTGATGTTCAGACCAACAGCAACAAAGAATTAGTGCTTGACGATCATGAAAAGTATTTACTATGTCTTTTTGGCCTTTGTCGTTTTTTCTTCTTGCAAGGAAAAAGCAAAGACCGAAATCAAGACCGAGACCATAGCATTTACCAAAGAAGGCGAACTACAGGTTTTCAGGTCAGAAAGCGATTCCCTTTTGGTCTATTTGGATATTGAGATCGCAGAGACCGAATATGAGACCCAAACAGGGCTGATGTACCGTGAATCAATGGAAGAAAGACAGGCAATGCTATTCATATTTCCCAATGTGGCCATGCACTCATTTTACATGAAGAACACACAGTTTCCGTTAGACATTTTATTTATCGATGAGCACCTGACCATTGCTTCCATTCAAAAGAATGCCCAACCCCTTGATGAAAGCGGTCTTTCTTCAGGTGTTCCGGTAAAATATGTACTTGAGATCAATGCCGGGCTTTCAGACAAATGGCAGCTGCAAGTAGGCGATAGTATTTCATATACCAGAAAGTAATGGCACGCTATCTACTTGAAAATCAGGAAACAGAGCGTTTGCTGTTTCGAAAAGTCATTTCCGATGATTTTGAGGCCTGGCTTCCCTTTTATGAACATACGCTTTCTACAAAATATTGGAAAGGGCTTCCCAAAGACCCCATAGCGGCCTGCCAACAACAATTTGACCGCATTTTTGAGCGATACGACAATGATTTGGGCGGTATGAATGCCCTCATACTCAAAGAAACCCAAGAACTGGTCGGAATATGTGGGCTATTGGTGCAAAAGGTAGAGGGTAACATCGACCTGGAAATCGGCTATTCGGTGCTTCCCAAGCATTGGAAAAATGGCTACGCCTTTGAAGCGGCCCAAAAGTGCAAACAGTACGCTTTTGAAAAGAATCTTGCCGATTCATTGGTATCGATTATCCATATCGATAACCTTCCCTCACAAAAGGTGGCCCGAAAAAATGGCATGTACATAGACAATACCACTGTTTACAAAGACAATCCGGTACATATTTTTCGGGTGCACAAAAAAGAAGGCTAAATCCGTATTTTTGAACAAACCCTCTATACGTGGAGCACTACGCCATTCTTGTCAACAACCGATCTGCAGTTGAGCCAATGGTCAAAAACCTTATTACCGGGAAACCCGTCTGCGGCCTTGAACATTTCATTGGAAAAAAAAGCGCCCTTTTCTCACGCTCAGAAATCTACCGTTTCATGGATGAAGAAGAGCGACATGACCTTAAGGTTCTGACCGCCGAAACCGATCAGGCATTAAAGACCATGAGCAGCGGCGAACAAAAAAAGGCGCTCTTACGGTACCTCTTGAGACAAACCCCCGATTTTTTGGTTTTGGTGAACCCGTTTGACAATCTAGACAGGGCCACACAAAAAGAATTGAAAACAAAATTAGAAGAAGTTTCAACAGCTGTTTCATTGATTCAAATCGTTGCCCGGCTTGTTGATATCTTGCCCATCACCACCCATTTTGCGCGACTAAAGGGCAATGAATTGCTACATTATACCAATGCAGAATGGTTTCGAGATAAAAACTATCGAGAGCAACAACATTTTTCAGCAACCCTTCCCAAGCCCTTGCATAAGGTCGATACGGCCTTGGAAACCCTTATCGAATTTAAGGATGTATCGGTGAGCTTTGGTAAAAAGCAAGTCTTACGGCATATCAACTGGACCATAAAAAAAGGAGAGTTCTGGCAGCTTATCGGACCTAATGGAAGCGGCAAGACCACTCTGCTGACCATGATTACCGGTGACAGCCATAAAGGCTATGGGCAAGACCTGACCATTTTTGGGCATAAAAAAGGGACCGGTGAAAGCGTTTGGGACCTTAAAAAGCATATCGGTTACTTCACCCCCGCCATGACCGATCGTTTCAGGGGCTATCATACCCTTGAGAATATGCTGATCTCAGGCCTGCACGATTCCGTGGGGCTTTACGTGAGGCCCAGCGATGTTGAGAAAAGATTGGCTCGACAATGGCTTGCACTATTACATCTCGAGACAAAGGGCCAAACCTATTTTCATGACCTGGGTGCAGGTGAAAAACGTTTGGTCATGGCAGCACGGGCCATGATAAAATATCCCCTGCTGTTGATACTTGACGAACCCACAGCGGGTCTAGACGATGCCAATGCGAACCTATTTGTCTCTTTGGTCAATAAAATTGCTTCAGAAAGTGATTCGGCCATTCTCTTTGTTTCACACAGAACCGAGCCCGGATTACATCCTGAAAAGGTGCTTGAACTGATCATGACCGGTACAGGCTCCATTGCAAAATTCAATAATACAGATCAATAGACGTGATTTTTTAGAGATATTCATTAGTTTTCATATATTGAGGAAAACTTCCCAACTAATTATTCCACCATGCAAAAAATCCAAGTGAAGCCAGGAGCCAAAATCGATGATTACAAGGCTTACGGTTCATTATACTCTTCTGTCTTAGACTTTCTTGAAAATGTAAAAAACCCCATTGGAAATCTTAGCGGCTGCACCATATGGATGATCAATTCAACTGCAATCGGGGGTGGTGTGGCAGAAATGCTGCCCAGCCAAATGCGAATTTTGAGAGAACTGGGCATTTCAATCGAGTGGTTGGTAATCGAAACCAGTGACAACGATTTCTTTAATTTGACCAAGCGCATTCACAATGCCATTCACGGCAGTGGCAATGGGGCGTTCACCGATGCAGATCGTGAAGTTTTCGAGAAAGTCAATCGTGACAATCTACCCACGGCCCTGAAGTTGATAAACGATGGCGATATAGTTGTCATACACGACCCACAGCCGATGCCATTGGCCGAAATGATAAGGGAACGAAAAGATGTTTCCTTGATTTGGCGTTGCCATATCGGGCTTGATGATGAAACTGAAACAACAGATTCGGTATGGGCTTTTTTGGCTCCGTATCTAGACCATTACAATCATTTCATCTTTAGTTTGCCCGAGTATGTTCCACGAAATTTGAAGAAAAAGACGAGTGTTATTCCTCCTGCCATAGACCCGTTGAGCCATAAAAACAGAACCCTGAACCTGCACAAATGCATTGGTATTCTTCACCAGTCAGGTATCATTGATGAAGATATCAGGATTTTGTACCACCCCTATAAGCATCAGGTTCGTAGGGTGATGCCAGACGGCAGTTTTGGCAGTGTGAACCAGCATAACAAATTAGATTTCATCTATCGCCCCATTGTTACAGAAATTTCTAGATGGGACCGTCTAAAAGGATTTAAAGAACTGATGCAGGCATTCATCAGAATGAAAATTGACAATCGCAAAAAGGGTGACCCTGACAGCCTTGAATACAAACGTACTGAAATGGCATTATTGGTCATGGGCGGACCCGACCCAGCTTTTGTGTCTGATGATCCTGAAGGAAAGGCCGTATTGGATGAACTGACACAGGCCTATCAAGAAGTGGATGAAGAACTGCAAAATGATATCGCAATTCTACTTTTACCCCTTGACAATCCAAAAGAAAATGCCTTAATCGTGAATGCCATTCAGCTTTGCTCGAGTATAGTGGTGCAAAATTCCATTCAAGAGGGCTTCGGATTGACAGCAACGGAAGCCATGTGGAAAAGACGACCCATTTTGGTTTCAGGCGCCGCAGGCCTACGGTTTCAAGTACAAGACGGTAAAACGGGAAAAATCAATGATGACCCGACCGATATCGATAAACTCGTGGCAACCTTAAGCTATATGCTGCACAATACCAAAGAACGTGATAAATGGGGATTTAATGGCCAGTTGCGTGTCATTCAAAACTTTACCCTGTTCAGCCAATTGGTTTCTTGGTTGGAGGTCTTCTCAAAAGCAAAACAGAAATTGATATAGCAGAGAACGACCTTTCAAAGTTTTGACCTTCTTACAAAATCTTGGTAAGAACATAAAAAAAGCCGCTCAAAAAAGCGGCTTTTATTTTTTGAATTGACCAGTAGGTTTTATTCTTTGTCCTGAACGATTTTCTTCTTCAAGGAATCAAACATAATGGGCGTCGCAATGAATACCGATGAGTAGGTACCGATAAGCACTCCCACTATCATGGCAAACATGAATCCACGCAGGCTCTCACCCCCAAAGATGAAAATGGACAAGAGTACGATCAACGTTGTCAAAGAGGTATTCAATGTACGGCTAAGGGTACTGTTCAAGGCTTGATTGACATGTTCGCCATTCTTCCAGCCCTTAAGGCCCACTACCTCTCGAATACGGTCAAAAACCACCACCGTATCGTTGAGCGAATAACCGATCACCGTCAAAATTGCTGCGATGAAGGCTTGGTCGATCTCCATGTTGAAGGGCATGACCGTACCCAATAGTGAGAAAATACCCAAAACGATCATGACATCATGAAATACCGCTACTACGGCACCCAGTGAGAATTGCCACTTTCTAAAACGCAGCAAAATGTACAGGAAGACCACGGCCAAAGAGCCAATGACCGCCCAAACGGCATTCTTTTTTATATCATCTGCAATGGTCGGACCTACTTTTACCGACTGTAAAATACCAATTGACTTTTCTGAAGCTCCTACCGTAAAATCTTCAAAAGAGGTATCATCGGGCAAATATTTTTGAAGTGAGGTGTAGAGTTTGTTCTGGATCTCATTATCGACCTCTATGCCCTCAACATCTACTTTGTAGGGCGTGGTGACCTTTATCTGGTTGGCCTCACCAAATGTCTTCACATTGGTACCACTACCAAATACCGTGTTCAGCTCAGAAGCAATTTCTGAGGGGTTTACCTCTCGTTCAAAACGAATTTGATATGAACGACCCCCTACAAAATCGACACCTTGTTGTAGCCCTTTGGTAAACAAAGAAAAGACCCCTACTCCCACCAAAATGGCAGAAATGACATAGGCCACTCTACGTTTGCCCAAGAAATTGATTTTCATGTTCTTGAACAGGTTCTTGGTCATGGCCGTAGAAAAATCAAGGCTCCTGCCCTTTTTCGAAACATACCAATCAACCAATAATCTCGTAATGAAAATAGCGGTGAACAAAGAGGTCACGATACCGATCAAAAGAGTGGTAGCGAAGCCTTTGATGGGCCCTGAGCCGAATACAAAAAGGATAATGGCCGTAAGACCCGTGGTAATATTGGCATCTAAAATGGAAGAAAGCGCATTGCTGAATCCATCGGCAACGGCTTGAGCCTTGCCCTTGCCGCGTGCCAGTTCTTCCCTGATACGTTCAAAAATAAGTACGTTCGCGTCTACCGACATACCAATGGTCAAAACGATACCTGCGATACCGGGCAACGTTAAAACAGCACCAAGACTGGTCAAGACACCAAAGATCAAGAGTATGTTCAAGATCAAGGCGATGTCGGCAAAGATTCCGGCCTTGCCGTAATAGAAAATCATCCACAGCAATACAAACGCCATGGCGATGATAAACGACATAAAACCACTATCGATAGCCTCTTGACCCAACGATGGACCAACTACTTCTGATTGAATGATCTCTGCCGAAGCCGGTAGTTTACCCGCTCGCAAAACATTGGCAATATCTTTTGTTTCGTTCACGGTAAACGTTCCCGTAATTTCAGAACGACCTCCTGGAATAGGACCTGAAGAGACCCCAGGAGCCGTATATACCTTGTTATCGAGCACAATGGCAATACCGGTTTGGTTGTTGTAGGCATCTCCGGTAAGACGTTCCCATTCTTTGGCACCACGTGTGTTCATGGCCATGCTCACCGCAGGCTTGTTGAACTGGTCAAAGGTGGCCTGTGCATCAGAAACCACATCACCGCTGATTCGCGGTACATTGTCACGATTTGATTTCAAAGCGTACAGTTCGGCAGTTTCGACATCTTTTGGAGGACGTTCCCAAGCAAACTTGGTGAACTGTACATCGGCAGGCAGCAATCTACGGATTTCCGGCATTCTCAAATATGAGCCTACCTCGGCCGTATCAGAAATGGCCACCCTGACAATAGCATGGCTACCAGGACTTGCAGGAATCAATTTACCCAACAACGGGTTGGTATCTGCGGTAAAATCCAACGAATCTTGGGCCACATCTGAAAGCAATGAATCAATCTCAGATTCAGGTTTGGTCAAGGTATCCTGCTCTTGCTCAACGGGTTCTAAAATATCACGAAGGCGTGTATTTGCATCTACAAAGAACTTGCCTATGTTCGGGTTGCTCTGCTGATAGGTTTCCCAAAACTCTAATTGTGCCGTACTCGACAGCAACTCTTGGGCACGTGCAATATCACGGGCCCCGGGCAGTTCGACCAAAATACGGCCAGAGTTGCCCTCACGTTGAATATTGGGTTGGGTCACCCCGAAACCGTCAATACGCTCTCGCAAAACCTCAAATGCAGAGACGATTGACTCGTCTATCTTTCTTCTGATGATAGGTTTTACCTCATCATCGGTCATCTGAAAATTGATCTCATCACTCAATCCCTTATTGGCGAAAATATCTGGAGATGCCAATTTGGTATCGCCCTTTATGTTGTCAAAGGCGTCAAAAAAGAGCTCAAGATAGGTCTCGTCACTGTTTTTAGAAGCCTCATCGGCATCGGCCAAAGCCTTGTTGAAAATTGGATTCTTGGTATTATTGGCCAATCCTTTCAAAATATCCTTAACAGATATCTGCAAGGTAACGTTGATACCTCCTTTCAAGTCAAGGCCTTTGTTCAATTCCTTTTTCTTGGCATCATTGTAGGTGGTGTAGCCCAAAATGGGATTGCCCCCGATCGAATCAAGATATGATGCCTCAAGGGCCTCGCGCTTCGCCACATAGTCATCTTCAGTCTCAGCAATTTGGGCCGCTGCATAGACCTCAGCATCTTTCTCAACCTTGCCCGTGATAAAAGTGAACGACAGTTGATAGATGCTCACCAAACCAAAAAGGAGCGCAAAAAGCCTAATGAGTCCTTTATTTTGCATTGAGTATTAAATTTTTAGAAGTTTTCTTAAATAGCGTGCAAATATATCATTTCAAATAGGATTTGCCAATAGAAATCAAGTGAATTGTGTATTGTACATACCATAAAAAAATTGTCATTTCAAACCGAAAATGAGTGGCAATGCTCTTGGTGAAACTTTCGTTTCTACCTAAATGTGCTTACCCGTTGGTTCAAAATGACAATTCTGCTATAAATTGCTAAAACCTAGACATCAAGTAGGCCATTGGTCTTTTTGACCCCTTCGGCACTTTCTTTCATCTTGGTCTTTTCAGCTTCTGAAAGCTCTATTTCAACAATTTTTTCGATGCCATTCTTCCCTAAAATGACCGGAACACCGATACAAATGTCATCTAGGCCATACTCCCCTTCCAAAAGGGTAGAACATGGAAACATTTTCTTCTGGTCACAGGCAATGGCATGTGCCAAGCTAGATACGGCGGCACCTGGGGCATACCATGCACTGGTACCCAACAATTTGGTCAAAGTGGCACCCCCGACCTTGGTTTCCTGTACAACATAATCCATCTGTTCGTCAGTCAAAAATTCAGAGACCTTAACACTGTTCCGGGTCGCATGACCGATTAGAGGTACCATACCTGTATCACTGTGCCCTCCGATAACCAAACCGTCTATATCAGAAATGGGTGCTTCCAACACCTCTGCCAAGCGATACTTGAAACGGGCACTATCAAGGGCGCCGCCCATACCGATTATGCGATGTTTTGGCAAATCGGTAGTCTTATGCACCAAATAGGTCATGGTATCCATGGGATTGCTTACCACTATGATGATGGCATTCGGTGAGTGCTTTAATAAACTTGATGATACGGTTTTTACGATTCCGGCATTGATACCGATCAATTCTTCACGGGTCATTCCAGGTTTTCTCGGAATACCTGAAGTAATAACAGCGATATCACTATCTGCAGTTTTTGAATAATCGTTCGTGGTTCCGGTAATCTTGGTATCAAAACCGTTCAAAGAGGCCGTTTGCATTAAATCCATAGCCTTGCCCTCGGCATAGCCTTCCTTGATATCAAGCAATACGACTTCAGATGCAAAATTCTTGATGGCGATATACTCGGCACAGCTTGCTCCTACTGCCCCGGCGCCTACAACGGTGATTTTCATATTTGTGTTTTTGGATTTTTATTTCAAAGCGCAAAAATAGCGAAAATCCAACTCTGGTTTCATGACTTTAATCAGATAAATAATAGATGTTGTTCGGCTGGAAGTGTGGTGGCAAAAAAGCCGCCCTTATCATTTGCAAGAATCGCAATAGTGGTTTGCCAGTAATGCAAAGGCCAAACCAATGCAACTTCAACCCGGCAAAGTGTATGCAAGGCCCTGCTGGGAAAATGGACGGTATCTTCAAGGATTCATTACTTCAAATTGCGGCTTTTCCCTTACAAAAACCACTCCATAAACGACCATCAGTAACCCAAATAAGACAAACTCATTCATATAAAGCTGATTTACAATTCATTGTATGGGTTTTTTCAGGAATGTCGTTTTCAATAACAGGCCATAATTATTACACAGAATGACTTATTTGTGCTATTTACGATGCGGTTATTGGGCATAACTTAGCAACTGTACCCCTTTGGCATACAATGGTTCAAAGAATTGGACATAATGCTAAATGGCATGAAACGGTTTTTGCTTTCCATTGTACGTCTGTTTGTGGAACACGCACTACAGCTTGAGGATTGTGACCCTGCTCAACTTACTAAGAGACCTGCACTATTTGTTAAAGAAAAGTGCCGTTCATCGAAAGATTTTCCTTTGGTGTACCATACAACGAATTTTTACAATAGTGACCATGTTCAATCGTTATAAAAGTCCCAAATTAAACTTACCTACATCTATGAAAAGGCTCTTTTCATTACTGGCCCTGGCGATGGTCATCGCCATTAGTAACTGTACCCGTGTACCTGAGAACAATGATCCGATACTTGGTATTTGGTCAAAGGCTGCGGTTGCCGAAGATAATAAAGGCCAAAATATCGTCTCACAACGCCAAGAATGGATTTTCAACGATGCTTTCTTAGGAAGGTACCATAGCTATGCCGATGGCAAATTGGAATTTTATACCGATTTTGGTTGGAGTGTCAGTGATGGTATGTATACGATTGAATACCGTGGAACCGATATGCCCGATGCGCATGTGACCCTGAAAAAGAAAGAACAGCCCCAAACACTTGCCCAACAAGATGGAAGCTTGTTCGCCACTCGTGAGTAAAAAATATGGTCAGACACTATACGAGAATGAAGAGGCGCCGGCAATACTGCCGGGGCCTCTCGTTTTGGTCAGTTATTCAGATTTTTAACGAAATCCGAAATGGATACCAGCTGTCAGTGTACTGAATTCTGCAATATTATAATCGACATTGATTCTAAAAAAGCCTAATTTGATCTTTGTGCCAAGGGTGGCCGCAACCCCACTGGCATCGTTTGATACTGTAAATGGATCTATGTAAGTGGCTTGAAACGGGCCTGATGATACCACATACTCGCCCAATAGGTCTATATCTGATTTCCCCGTAATGTAACCGATTCCGCCATAAAAATTAATGACTGGAATCTTTCTTGTAGAGACTACGGCGCTAAAATTCCATGTCTTAAAAGAGGCATCGATACGCTGATCGCTACCATCGATTACGCTAGAATCGGTAAAATCGTATTCACCATTCATGCCAGTATAGCCAATGACTGCCGATATGGCCACTGGCAATACTTTATCGGCCGGCAACAATTTGGTGAACTCATATTGAATACCGGCACCAAAAAGGCCGATCTCGGCATCATCATCGAACTTTATCTTTGGCAGAAAACGCGCTTTGACCTCAAGACCCTTTATTAGGCCCACACTGGCCTGAATATATCCAGAGGGAACGAAGTTAAAGTCTTCAGAGGCCAAACCAGAAGGCAATTCAAATTCTTCCCTCAAAAGTCCATTTTCATCCTCGACAAAAACCTGAATACCTTCGATATCTCCCAAGGCCGTAGAAACCTGTCTAGGTGTACCGGGGTCAACCACAAAATCTAAATTATCATAATCACTTGGATCAAGAACAAAGGCTTTTTTATCATCTTTGTTCTTGAAACCCGTCAGATTACCGATTATCGATATTTCGAAGCCACCAAGGGGCTTTGCATCGGCAGTATTGTACCACCCATTTGAGACACCGTAAATTCCTGCCTCTTGAACGGGCCTCAGATAATCATTGGCAAAACGTTCTGCATCGTCAAGACCGGAAATGAAGAGGTCGTTCAAATCTTGACCATTGGCAAAGGGGGCTAATAATAAGGCAGCCAACCATACAATTCGCTTCATTTTGTAAAATTTTTCTTAAAACTAAAAAACCCTGACCGTTCAGTCAGGGTTTTTGTTGTGAAACTATCGTTATTTATGCATCAATGTTCGCATAAACGGCATTTTTCTCGATAAATTCGCGTCTTGGAGGTACCTCATCGCCCATCAGCATAGAGAAAATACGGTCTGATTCAGTGGCATTTTCAATACTTACCTGGCGCAATGTTCTGAATTTGGGGTTCATAGTGGTATCCCACAATTGTTCGGCGTTCATTTCACCAAGACCCTTATAGCGTTGAATGCTCGCACCACCCCCCATTGATTCAATAATTTCATCGCGTTCTTTATCATTCCATGCATAACGTTTTTTAGCTCCTTTTTTGACAAGGTACAAAGGCGGTGTGGCAATGTACACATGACCGGCCTCTATCAATTCTCGCATATAGCGGAAAAAGAAGGTAAGTATCAAGGTTTCAATATGGCTGCCATCAACATCTGCATCGCACATGATGATTACCTTATAATAACGCAATTTTTCAAGGTTCAAGGCCTTGCTATCTTCTTCTGTACCTATGGTCACCCCCAGGGCGGTATAAATATTTCTGATTTCTTCATTTTCAAAGACCTTGTGCTGCATGGCCTTTTCTACGTTCAAAATCTTACCGCGTAGAGGCAAAATGGCCTGAAAGTTTCGGTCACGGCCTTGTTTGGCGGTGCCTCCGGCCGAATCACCCTCAACCAAAAACAATTCGCAATTTTCGGGATCTTGATCAGAACAGTCAGAAAGCTTCCCTGGAAGTCCACCACCTGTCATCGGATTCTTGCGCTGCACCATTTCACGGGCCTTTTGCGCCGCATGTCTTGCCTGGGCCGCTAAAATCACCTTTTGTACCACATTTTTGGCATCATCGGGGTGTTCTTCCAAATAATTGGTCAACATCTCAGAAACCGCCTGACTAACCGCGCTTGAAACCTCTCTATTACCCAATTTGGTCTTTGTTTGGCCCTCGAATTGTGGCTCGGCCACTTTAACCGATACAATCGCCGTCAATCCCTCACGGAAATCATCACCGGAAACTTCGAACTTCAATTTGTCAAGCATGCCCGAGTTATCGGCGTACTTTTTCAAAGTGGTTGTCAGACCCCTTCTAAATCCAGAAAGGTGCGTACCCCCTTCATGGGTATTGATATTGTTCACATACGAATGGAGGTTCTCGGTAAAACCGGTGTTATAGATCATTGCCACCTCGACGGGAATACCATTTTTTTCCCCTTCCATTGCTATGACATTTTGTATCAAAGACTCACGGTTACCATCTAAAAATTTGATGAATTCTTTTAGACCTTCCTCAGAATAGAACCTCTCGCCCAGAAACTCACCTTTTTCATCTTTATTTCGCCGATCGGTCAGGGTAATGGTCACGCCCTTGTTCAAATAGGCCAATTCACGCATTCTGTTGGCAAGGGTGTCATAACTGAACTCTATGGTCTGGGTGAAAATTTGGTTATCTGGATGGAAGGTAATGATTGTACCTGTTTCCTTGCTGTTGCCAACACTTTTTACAGGATACAACGTCTTGCCCCTTTCATATTCTTGCTCCCAAACCTTGCCTTCACGATGAACCGTAGCTTTTAGTTTTTCAGAAAGTGCATTCACTACTGAAACCCCCACACCATGCAAGCCACCCGAAACTTTGTAGGAATCTTTGTCAAACTTACCTCCAGCCCCGATTTTGGTCATGACCACCTCAAGGGCAGAGACACCTTCTTTTTTGTGCAGCCCTACGGGGATGCCCCTACCGTTATCTTCAACAGTAATGGAATTGTCTTCATTTATGATGACCGAGATAGTATCGCAATGCCCGGCCAAAGCCTCATCAATCGAATTATCGACCACTTCATAAACCAAATGGTGCAAGCCCCGGGTGCTAATATCGCCAATATACATCGAGGGACGCATACGCACGTGTTCCATACCCTCGAGCGCTTGAATACTATCAGCAGAATATTGTTTTTCTTTGACTTCTTCGCTCATAAATCTCGCTTGTTCGTTCTCAAATTTAAAAATCCTACAAATATAAGGAATACCCAGTGAAATTAGGGGTTTGTGGTACTTTGATACCTCTAAGTTATCAACAAAACAGTGTGGAAAATTATACAGGTGAAAGATACATTGCAAAACGAAAACCCCGCCTGAAATGGCGGGGTCACGGACTAATTTAAAAATACGGGGGCAATTCCCCAAAAATGAAAACAAGCCTTATTTTTCATAGGCGTCTTCGTGCACTTTGGCAACTGCCCTACCTGATGGGTCATTCATGTTCTTGAAGGCCTCATCCCACTCTAATGCTATTTTGGTGCTACAGGCCACCGATGGTTCTTGGGGCACACTTAGAGCAGCGGCATCTGATGGAAAATGGTCTTCGAATATCGACCGATAATAATATTCTTCCTTGGTGGTCGGGGTCTGTATCGGAAACTTGAAATGTGCATTGTTCATTTGTTCATCAGAAATTTCATTTTCGACCAATTCTTTCAAGGTATCGATCCAGCTGTACCCCACCCCGTCAGAAAACTGTTCTTTTTGTCTCCAAGCCACACTTTCTGGCAAGTATGATTCAAAAGCCTTGCGAACTACCCATTTTTCCATACGCTCTCCATTGATCATTTTGTCCTTGGGGTTGATACGCATGGCGACATCGATAAATTCTTTATCCAAAAACGGTACACGGCCTTCAATACCCCATGCCGCAAGAGATTTGTTGGCCCGCAGACAATCATACATGTGCAGTTTGTCAAGCTTTCGAACCGTCTCTTCATGAAAATCTTTTGGACTCGGGGCCTTATGAAAATATAGATACCCGCCAAACAACTCATCAGCTCCCTCACCTGAAAGCACCATCTTGATACCCATTGACTTGATTACACGCGCCATCAAATACATCGGGGTAGAGGCCCTTATAGTGGTAATGTCATAGGTTTCTAAATTATGGATAACATCCCTGATGGCATCAAGACCTTCTTGTATGGTAAATTTGATTTCGTGATGAACCGTTCCTATGTGGTCAGCTACCACCTGCGCGGCGGCCAGATCAGGTGAACCTTCCAAACCTACCGAAAAAGAGTGCAACTGGGGCCACCACGCATCTTTGGTATCATTTGATTCAATTCTTTTTTGGGAATATTTTTTTGCTATTGCCGAAGTAACCGAAGAATCCAATCCGCCAGAAAGCAGTACGCCGTAAGGCACATCAGACATCAATTGCCGGTGCACGGCCGCTTCAAGGGCATCTCGCACCTCTTGGACACTGGTTTCGTTTTCTTTTACCGCATCATACTCCATCCAGTCTCTTTGGTACCATCGCTTGAACTCTCCATCAGTACTATGTAAGTAGTGACCGGGAGGGAAAAGCTCAATCTTTGAACAAACACCTTCAAGCGCTTTTAATTCTGAGGCTACATAAAAGGTTCCATTACGGTCCCAACCGATATACAGGGGAATAATGCCCATATGGTCACGGGCAATAAAATACTCGTCCTTTTCTGTATCGTAAATGGCAAAACCAAAGATGCCGTTCATTTCGTCTATGAAATCAGGGCCTTTTTCTTGGTACAATGCCAAGATGACCTCGCAATCTGACATTGTTTTGAAATCATATTTGCCCTTGAATTGCTTTCTCAGTTCCCTATGGTTATATATTTCCCCATTGGCCGCCAAGATCAACTTTTCATCAGGGCTCACCAAAGGTTGCTTGCCCGATGCCGGATCTACAATGGCCAAACGTTCATGGGCCAAAATGGCCTTCTCGCTGGCATGAATACCGCTCCAGTCTGGGCCTCGGTGCCTGACCTTTTTAGACATCTCCAATAATTGAGGTCTCAATACTTTGGTGCTTTCCTTTAAATCAAATGCACAAACAATTCCACACATACTTAAATCTTTATAAAAATATTCTACAA
>JANQOD010000400.1 GCA_028289745.1 Allomuricauda sp.
AGATTTTTTACCTATATGATAGTTGCCATGTTGTTTTCTTTTTCAGGATGCTCTTCGCAAAAAAAAATGGTGAACGACCCTCCTTTTGAAACCGGTGAGGCGACCTGTCAGCGATGGGTGGGAGGTCGTGCCGAGAGCGGTTCGGGCATGCTGTTGTCAATTCCGATCACAGGCAGGCTTTCAGAAAGTGCAGAGATACGAAAGGCATATTTCAGGGGTAGGGTCGCCGATGTCAAAATAAAGGAAAAGGATGGCCAATGGTTGGCCACAGCGAACTTCATCGACCAAAAAGCCGATAAACCTGATATTATCATGCACTCAGACCCAAAAAAGGAGGTAGGCAACCGACCCCCAAAACGGCAAGAAAAATTTCCCTTTGAACTAGAAGCCGATGAATGCGTGATCGGTTATGAAGAAGATGGCAAAATGAACTATTTCAAGGTTGCGGGTATCAAAGAGAAGAAACCGCTTGCGTACCAATAACCCCTACACTTTTTGAACAAAAGCCGTTATTGGCTACTTTTATGACGACTTAGGGCCCTGAAGTCTAGCTTCGGGGTTTCTGTTAAAAAGAGAGATTTTCCTTGGGCGCACTTAAAAAGCTTTTCAAGCAAACCTTCATCTATGGCTTGGCCACGGTATTGCCAAGGGTGCTCTCGGTATTGTTATTGCCGTTGTACACCAGTGTTTTTGAGAATGCTGCGGGTTATGGCGAATACATCAACATCTATTCTTGGATTGCCATTTTTAACGTGTTTCTGGCCTATGGCATGGAGACCGCCTTTTTTCGGTTTTACCATAAGCACAATGAAAAGAAAGATGTGGTCTCTACCTCTTTGATCTCGCTCATTTGCTCATCCCTGCTTTTTTTACTGATCGCCCTCTTATTCAAGAACAGCCTGTCTGAATTGACGAGCATCAAAGTCGAATATATTCAGTTTACGGCCCTTATTTTGGTGTTGGATGCCTTGGCCATCATTCCGTTTGCACTGCTTCGGGCCAATGAAAAGCCCATGAAATATGCGGTATTGAAAGTAATCAATGTAACCATCAATCTCGGATTCAATGTGTTCTTCCTGTTGATTTTGCCACAATGGGCCGTGGAAGAAAACAGCTTCTGGATGAGGATATACCGCCCAAATTTTGAGATTGCCTATATCTTCATTTCAAACATCATAGCCAGTGGAAGTACCTTGTTGATGCTTTGCCCGACCTATTTCAAGGTAAATTACAGGTTCGATGCCGTACTCTGGCGACAGATGTTGAGGTATGCCGCCCCCGTGATGGTGGCCGGAGTGGCCTTTACCATCAATGAGGTGGTCGATAAGATTTTGTTGACCGTAATGGCCACTGAGGCTGAAGCCGGTAAATATGGGGCCTGTTATAAGCTGGCGCTTTTCATGACACTTTATGGTACGGCCTTTCGTTTGGGGGTAGAGCCGTTTTTCTTCAGTCACGCCAATACAAGCAATCCGCAGAAGACGTACGCACAGATAACCAATTATTTCGTGATTTTGGGGAGTGTGATCTTGCTGGCCGTAGTGGCCTTTATAGAACCCTTGGGCAAGATTTTGATTCTGAACAGCACCTATTGGGAAGCTCTTGAGATAGTGCCCATCGTTCTTTTGGCCAGTTTTTGTCTGGGCATTTACCATAACCTTTCGGTTTGGTACAAAGTTACCGATCGCACCAGGTTTGGGGCCTACATTTCTTCTATCGGGGCGATTCTCACGTTGATCATCAACATTGGGCTGATTCCGAAAATCGGGTACATGGCCTCTGCACTGGCTACTTTGGCCGCCTATGGCAGCATGATGTGCCTATCTTTTTATTTTGGAAGAAAATACTATCCCATTCCCTATAATTTTCGAAAAATAGTGTTTTACGGTAGCATATCCATTCTCTTCTCGGCCCTATCGTTCTATGTTTTTAACCGAAATTTAATTGTGGGAGCCTTGTTGCTTTTAGTATTTTTGGGGTTGCTTTTCAAAATGGAGGGCGATAGACTGAAAATCATACTGTTCAAGCGTGAAAGT
>JANQOD010000004.1 GCA_028289745.1 Allomuricauda sp.
CTTTTGCTGCTCCAAGGCTATGAGACAATGCTACCTGCTTTCCTTTTTGGTTCCCATACTGGTTTTCGCACAAGATTTCCCTGTTGTGGATTTTATCTCTGGCGATGTCTCGATTACCCCTGATGCCATTGAAAAATCAATTAAAGGGCGTGTTTCCTATACATTTGAAATGTCAGCGGGTACAGATTCCATTTTTCTCGATGCCATTGACATGGATTTTCAAAAAGTTGCCCTGAACGGTAAAGAAATCCATTATTCCAACAATGGAAAGCAAATCGCATTTCGGGCTCCCAAGAAAATGGGAGCACACCTATTGGCTTTGTGGTTTACCTCAAAACCCAAGCAGACCGTTTACTTTTTGGGATGTGATGATAAAATTAAGGGCAATGAACAAATATGGACACAGGGTCAGGGAAAATATACCAGCCATTGGTTGCCAAGTTTTGACGATATGACCGAAAAAGTGGAGCTCGACCTTTCCATAATTTATGATGAAGACTATGAAGTGATCGCCAATGGTAAATTGATCGATAAAACGACGAAACACGGTTTGACGACCTGGCAGTACGATATGAAACGACCTATGAGCAGTTATCTCGCCGCTTTTGCCATCGGTGATTTTGACAAGAAAACCCTAAAGTCGGCTTCCGGTGTACCGATCGAACTGTATTATAAGCCAAAAGACAGTCTAAAGGTAGAACCTACCTACCGTTACACGAAACAGATCTTTGATTTTCTGGAAGAAGAGATCGGTATTCCCTATCCTTGGCAAAATTATAAACAGGTGCCAGTGCAAGATTTCCTTTATGCCGGAATGGAGAATACGACACTCACTATTTTTTCGAATACCTATGTGATAGATTCCACGGCCTTTGTCGATAAGAACTTCGTGAATGTCAATGCCCATGAACTGGCCCACCAATGGTTTGGCAACCTGGTCACCGAGGAAAGTGGCGAACACCATTGGCTACATGAGGGTTTTGCGACCTATTACGCCTATTTGGCCGAAAAAAGCCTTTTTGGTGATGACCATTATTATTGGCGATTGTACGATACGGCGAAAACCTTGGGCACACTTTCAGAAAATGGCGATGGAGAGGCCCTGACGAATCCGAATGCGAACAGTCTGACCTTTTATGAAAAGGGAGCCTGGGCCTTGGTCATGTTGCGCGAAACCGTAGGCGGTGATGCCTTTAAAAAGGGAATTCGCAACTATCTCGAAAAATTTGCCTTTAAGAATGTGACCATTGTCGATTTTCTCTCTGAAGTCGAATCTATAAGCGGGAAAGACCTTACCGGTTTTCGGGAAGAATGGTTGGAAAGCGAGGAATTTCCATGGGAGTCGACCAAAGCTCATCTGGTACGCCACGCCAACAGCATTAAAGAATATTTTGAACTAAAGGAAGCCTATGGGGCCACAGACGAAAAAAAGGACTGGTACGCCGATAGTACTTCGGCAGCACTTAAAAGACAGCTTATATTAACCTACGGATTAAAGACCCCGGTAAAAGGATTGGAAAGCATTCTACAAAAAGAAAAGGATCTGAAAGCAAGACAGGCCGTGGCACAGGTCATTGAAAGTGTTCCGCAAGAATTGAAAGAGGCATTTGTATCGCTACTTGAAGATGAAAGCTATATTACCCAAGAATTGGCATTGTTCAAGCTATGGGCCAGTTTCCCTTCAGAAAGAGAGAACTTTTTATCACAAACCGGCGATGTAAAGGGCCTTCCGAATAAAAACATTCGTCTTCTATGGTTGACATTGGCTTTGGTGACCCCCGAAGTACATCCTGAAAAAAAGAAGGTATATTACGAAGAGCTAAACGGTTACACTGCACCCCATCATCATTTTGAAGTACGACAATTGGCCTTCGAATATCTCGACCACATCAATGCAATGAACGATGAAGCACTTGCAAACCTAGTCGAGGCCGCTGACCATCATGTTTGGCAATTCAAGAAGTTCTCAAGAAATTTATTGCGCGAATTGATAACAGATGAGCTATTTGAAAAGCGATTTAACGCTGTTTACGAAACCCTTACCGAAGAAAACAAAAAAGTATTCGATAAACTGAACAACAAATGAGGGCATTGGTCATATCAGGTGGAGGGAGCAAAGGTGCCTTTGCGGGTGGGGTCGCCCAATTTTTGATAGAGGAGGCCAAACATAGTTACCGGCTTTTTGTGGGCACCTCGACCGGAAGCCTACTCATTTCGCATTTGGCCCTTAATAAAATCGATAAGATCAAGGATATATATTCTTCGGTTGACCAAGATAGCATTTTTAGCAGTTGCCCCTTTGTCATTCGACGAAAGCACGGTCTTGAGATAATCGCCATCAACCACTGGAACGTGCTCAAAAATTTCATGAAAGGCCACAAGACCTTTGGTGAAAGCGAGAATCTTCGACAATTGATACGGAGCAGTATCACCATCGAAGAGTTCAATGCATTGAAGAACAGTTCGAAAGATGTAGTGATCACGGTATCAAACCTATCGCTCAATCAGGTGGAATACAAGTCTATAAATGATTGTACATACGATGAGTATTGTGATTGGATTTGGATTTCGTCCAATTATACCCCCTTTATGAGTTTGGTCAGAAAAAATGGTTGTGAATATGCCGATGGCGGACTGGGCAGTCTGGTACCCATTGAAGAGGCGATCAAAAGAGGAGCAACAGAAGTTGATGTGGTCGTGTTGCATACCGAGGTAAACTATTTGAACCGGATGCCCTCGCGGAATCCGTTTGAGTTGATTACCACCATATTTTCCTTTATGCTAGATCGTATTGAAAATCAAAATGTAAGGATTGGAAAATTGGTGGCCAGCCAACATGATGCCATCATCAATTTCTATTACACACCTTCGGTTCTTACCACAAATTCATTGATTTTCAATAAAGAGCGTATGACCTTATGGTGGAAAAAAGGGTATCTCTATGCCAAGAACAAGAATGTTGAGAGTATGCCGATCGACCCCGATGTGCAAGAGTGATGAAGTCAGTGGTTAACTTTCTAAGAAGTTTTGATTGCCTACCCTGTTTTCTAGGTCTGAAGCGGACGAAAGGGTCTGGGCATGGGATCGGTTCAGCGCTATCAATATACGAACGACCATTAACCCTTAACCATCAACCATTAACCGTTAACTCTTTTTTACCATAACTCAGAAATCTCCTTTTTGACAAATGCCAAGGCAGTGGCGGAAGGGGATTGTTTTTCCATGGTTTTGTTTAAAATATCTTCCCGAAGTTTATCGGAGGTATCACTTTCACTCATACCGGCAGAGCGTATGATTTGAATAGTGGCACTTTTAGCGGCCTTGATGATATTCCAACACTCATCACTCATGTAAATCTGCTGTGATAGATTGTGGTCAAATTCTGTTTCTATCTGTTTGATCAGTAGATTTTCATAATCGGCCTTGTTTTTTGATTTTGGGGCCACTCGCACCACTAAATTCGGAATGGATATACGCTCTAAGAACAGGGCCATACGCTCATAGGCCTGCAACCGTATGGGCAAGGCCTGTTTTTGGGTGTCTTTTTGTAACAAGAAGCGCCTGCGCCCTTCTTCATTTCTTGTATGCAATCTAAAAAAGTAAAAGGCAACGGCGCCGGTGACGACCGCTGGCAATAAAAAGGCAAAAAGTTGTAGGATATCGTCTCCTGTCATGTCTGGGCAGTTTGGTTTTGTTGTCTGTACAACGCACTATTTCTTCAAAAAGTATGGCCTACCCTTTGAAGTTCTCTTTCACTTTGTCATAGAACCCCCGATGGCTTGGCGCTAACCGAATATTGATTCCTTCCTTAAAATTGCCATCTTTCACCGAGGTTCGTATTCGTTCTGCCGCTACCCCATGATCTTTGATCAATGTGGCGGCCACCGCAGCGACTTGTTGTAGGGTGAGATCAAATTCACCTGTGATGTTGAGCCCCTCGATGATCACATCTCGATCGGGTGCCTCGTTCAAAAGCCCGGCTACACGCGTCAACCATTCGTTGGCATCAGCGCCTACCGTAACCCCAACATCACTTCCGAATAATGATGCAAGACTATTGGCAATGACAATGGCCCCGTTGCTGACCCCTAATTTTGCACCTTCGCCCAATGTTTGTTTGCCTTTTGTCAATAATACGATGGCTGTGGAATCATTTTGGGAAAAGGTATCGGTGATAAACTTTTGTTGCTGCTCTTTTTCCTTGAGACTTGCCAATGCCTTATTTACGGTCTCGGTATTCTTACTGGATATTTCCGCAAAACCGTTCAGGTTCTTGAGCAAGGTGGCATTGGCATCACGCAAGCCAGCGTTCTGGCTCTCAAGGGTGGCCGCTTTAGCTTTGTTTGCCGAAGCCAAACGTTGTAGCTGCGCAAGCGAATCTTTTGCGCTTCGCAATTCAGATTTTAACGTATCGATCTGCTCTAGCAATTCGCTCTTTCGTTGGCCATGGACCAATGTTGTCAAACCGAGCAAAAGAATCAATAAAGTAGTTTTTCTCATAAATCACTGGCTTTTATAACACTATGTGAACTATTCTTTATAGGTGCAAATGTAATCATGATTTCGGTTTGGCAAATGTTAAATCGGTTGGTCATCAGCATACCAGCTTTGGGTTTCACCCCACTTTTTAGGGTGCCTGATCGAGATAGTCCAACGCCAGTTCGGTCATAGCTTTCACGCCCAATAGCAAACCACTATCATCAATAAAAAAATCAGGGGTATGGTGTGGGAAAGGTGTTTCGTTGCCAGGTGTCATTCCACCCAAAAAGAAAAAGAAGCCGGGCACCTCACGCTGATAATACGAAAAATCTTCAGCACCGGTGACGGCCTTTTGGGCGACTACATTTTCATCGCCGGCAACCCGTTTCAGTGTCGGCAACATCTCGGTGGTCAAATTGATATCGTTATAGGTAATGTCTGTAGCGTCTTTGATTTCACAGGTCGCTTCGCCTCCATAGGCCTTTGCAATGGTGGCCACCATTTCTTTCATACGCTTGTTGATATGGTCTTTCATATCATAATCGAGTGTTCTGATGGTGCCGATCATTTCAGCGGATTCGGGAATGATGTTAAAACGTACCCCACTTTTGATCTTGCCCACGGTAATGACGGCGGCTTCATTGGTCAAGTTCGTCTCTCGACTGATGATGGTCTGTAGACCATCGATGATCTTCGCACTGATCAATATTGGGTCAACGCCCGCCCATGGTTGTGAACCATGGCTTTGTTTTCCCTTGACTTTGATCGCAAAGCTTTGGGCTGCGGCCATGGTGCCCCCAAATTTAAAACGGATCATGCCCACAGGTGTTTGGGAATTGATATGCAGCCCGAAGATGGCATCGACATCAGGGTTTTTCAGCACTCCCTCTTTGACCATGAGCAGGGCACCGCCCTCTTCACCTGGGGGCGGGCCTTCTTCGGCGGGTTGGAATATAAATTTGACCGTACCGTTGATTTTATCTTTGTTGTTCGCCAAAATTTCTGCGACACCCATTAAGATAGCGGTATGCGCATCATGGCCGCACGCATGCATGACCCCCACTTTCTCTCCAAGAAACTCTGAAGTAACGGTTGATTTAAAAGATAGGTCATTACGCTCAGTTACGGGTAGGGCATCAATATCGGCACGAAGTGCTATAACCTTGCCAGGCTTGTTGCCTTTTAAAACCCCGACCACCCCGGTATGGGCCACCCCGGTTTGAACTTCAATGCCCAACGCCCCTAAATGGTCGGCAATTTTTTTGGCGGTCTTAAATTCACGATTGCTCAATTCGGGATTTTGGTGGATGTCACGTCGCCATTCAATCACCTTTTCTTCAATGGCCTCATAATCTTTTTCAAGATTTGGGCCTTGGGCGTAGAGTGAAAGGCTTAACAACAAAAAGGGTAAAGTACTTAATGATTTCATGTTCAATGATCTAAAATTTTATTAGTCGGTAACCATCGTTCTGTGATTGAATGAGCGCCGTCATGGCCGAGAGGGCCAATTGTACGCCAGATATGGTTTCATCGATAATGGGGCCAGTATTCTTTTCTTTGGCAAATACAATGGCCATAGGGAATACCCATGACAATAAGAAAAAGAAATTTCTTTCCATGCCCCTAAATATATTCAAAATGGTTTGAAGAAGGTGGACTGTTCAAAAGTATTGTCGAATCGGTTTCCCGATAACCCCAAGATTGGCTAATTTCACTTTTATTTGCAGAGCTAAAGCGAATCGATGCGTTATTTAGATGAACTGAACGATGCCCAAAAGGCACCTGTGCTCCATAAAGAAGGTGCACTGATGGTGATTGCCGGTGCCGGATCTGGCAAGACCCGTGTGCTTACCTATCGTATCGCCCATTTGATGCAAGAAGGCGTCGACCCATTCAACATTTTGGCCTTGACCTTTACCAATAAGGCAGCCCGTGAGATGAAGAAGCGTATTGCCGGTATTGTTGGGGAATCAGAGGCCAAGAACCTTTGGATGGGTACCTTTCATTCGATATTTGCCCGTTTACTTCGCTATGATGGTGACAAGTTGGGTTTCCCCAGTAATTTTACCATTTATGATACACAAGATTCGCAACGATTGATCGCTTCTATTATCAAGGAGATAGGGCTGGATAAAGATATTTACAAGTACAAACAGATACAGCACCGTATTTCATCTTATAAAAACAGTCTCATCACCGTGAAGGCTTATTTTCAAAATCCTGAATTGATGGAGGCCGATGCGATGGCCAAGCGACCACGATTGGGAGAGATCTATCAAAACTATGTGGATCGTTGCTTTAAAGCCGGTGCAATGGACTTTGATGATCTTTTGCTGCGCACCAACGAATTGTTGACCCGTTTCCCAGAGGTGCTGATGAAATATCAAGAGCGGTTCAAGTATATTTTGGTCGATGAGTACCAAGACACCAACCATTCGCAGTATTTGATCGTCAGGGCCTTGGCCGATCGTTACCACAATATCTGTGTGGTGGGCGATGATGCCCAGAGCATCTATTCTTTCAGGGGGGCGAACATCAGCAATATCCTGAATTTTCAACGTGACTATGACGATGTGGGCGTATACCGTTTAGAGCAGAACTATCGCTCGACCAAGAATATCGTCAATGCGGCCAACTCAATCATCGCAAAGAACAAGAACCAATTGCAGAAAGTAGTGTGGACCGCCAATGACGAGGGAAACAAGATCAAGGTACACCGCAGTATTACCGACGCCGAAGAAGGTCGCTATGTGGCCAGTTCAATCTTTGAGCAAAAAATGCAACAACAATTACAGAATGGTGATTTTGCCGTACTGTATCGAACGAATTCACAGTCACGGGCAATTGAGGATGCCCTGCGGAAACGGGATATTCCCTATCGCATTTTCGGGGGACTTTCCTTTTACCAACGAAAGGAAATCAAAGATGTATTGGCCTATCTAAGGTTGGTCATCAACCCAAAAGATGAAGAGGCCCTCAAAAGGATCATCAACTTCCCTGCAAGGGGTGTCGGTCAGACCACGGTCGACAAATTGGTCGTGGCCGCCAACCATTATGGTCGCTCGATCTTCGAAGTGATGGAAAATCTCGACACGTTAGCTCTCAAAATAAATGCTGGAACCAAGACCAAGCTTGAGAATTTTGTGACCTTGATCAAGAGTTTTCAGATCATGAACCAAGAGACCGATGCCTTTGCACTTGCTGAGCATGTGGCCAAAAAGTCGGGCCT
This sequence comes from Allomuricauda sp., assembly GCA_028289745.1. Classification (GTDB taxonomy): domain Bacteria; phylum Bacteroidota; class Bacteroidia; order Flavobacteriales; family Flavobacteriaceae; genus Flagellimonas_A. The sequence continues at coordinate 7,709 of JANQOD010000004.1, forward strand.
GTTGATGGAGTTCAAAAAAGATGGTACCCCCGAAGGTATTGGGCGTATGGAAAACATCGAGGAGTTGCTCAACGGTATCAAAGATTTTGTGGAGGGGCAAAAAGAAATCGCAGATGCCAAGGGTGATTTGACAGAGTTTTTGGAAGATGTGGCCCTTGCCACCGATATGGATAAAGAAATAGGTGATGATGACCGTGTGGCCCTGATGACGATACACTTGGCCAAAGGTTTGGAGTTTCCATATGTGTATATTGTTGGGATGGAAGAAGACCTGTTTCCCTCGGCCATGAGCATGAATACCCGCAGTGAACTTGAAGAAGAGCGAAGATTGTTCTATGTTGCCCTTACCCGTGCCGAAAGACAGGCCTACCTCACCTACACCCAAAACCGTTATCGTTGGGGGAAGCTCATCGATGCCGAGCCCAGTCGCTTTTTAGAGGAAATCGAAGAACAATATATCGAAAATCTCACCCCGGTAAATGATGGCTATCGCTATAGATCCATCATAGACGTTGATATCTTTGGTGAAGTCGACAAAAGCAAGTTACGGCAGACAAAACCCAAAAATGGCACACCACCAAAAGTAGTGGGGCCCAATGAAAATCAATTGCGACGATTGCGCAAACTAAAACCTGAACTTTCAAAGCCCGTGGGCAACGCGGCCACCATTGACCCCAATTTGATAGAGGGGTCATTGGTCAACCACACCCGTTTCGGCAAAGGAAAGGTCTTGAAAATCGAAGGGGCCGGCAATGATAAAAGGGCCGAGATTCAATTTGATTCGGGAAATGTCAAAAAATTGCTCTTACGCTTTGCCAAGCTCGAAGTACTGACTTAGTTTAAAGGTTACCCACTGATTATGGCCGAATTTATCAAGTTGTATGAAGAGAATCCGAACCCTAGACAAATCAAAAGGGTAGTGGAAGTACTTCGCAACGGCGGGTTGGTCATTTATCCGACCGATACGGTCTATGGACTTGGGTGCGATATTACCAATTCAAAAGCTCTGGAAAAAATCGCTAGAATCAAAGGCATCAAATTGGCCAAAGCGAACTGGTCGTTTGTCTGTGCCGATCTGAGCAATCTTTCTGATTATGTAAGACAAATCGATACCTCTACCTTTAAGATTTTGAAGAGAGCACTGCCCGGGCCCTATACCTTTATCCTTCCAGGAAACAATAACCTTCCGAGAGATTTCAAAAAAAAGAAGACCGTTGGCATTCGTATACCCGATAACCTCATTGCCAGAACATTGGTGAAAGAATTGGGCAATCCGATCGTTTCAACCTCGATATACGATGAAGATGATGTCATTGAATATACCACTGACCCTGAGTTGATATTGGAAAAATGGGCAAACTTGGTCGATGTCGTCATCGATGGTGGTTATGGTGACAATGTGGCCTCGACGGTAATTGATCTTTCTGATGGTAGGCCAGTGATTATCAGGGAAGGAAAAGGAAACCTAAGCATCCTATAAAAAACGGCCCAATTTCTTGGACCGTTTTTGTACGCTTTTAATCTTTTCAGACTATTTTCCGCCTCCGCCGATAGCGGGATCTTTCATTCCTTCTTCGATCATAGAGTAGAACTGATCTAATTTTGGCAATACCACGATTCGGGTTCTTCTGTTCTTGGCCCTGCTCGCCGCAGTATTATTGTCCATCAATGGTATATAGTAGCTTCTGCCTGCCGCTGTCATGCGCTTGGGATCCACACCGAAATCATTTTGTAAAATTCTCACGATTGAGGTGGCACGCTTGGCACTCAAATCCCAGTTGTCGAGCAACACACCACTTCTATAGGGTACGTTATCGGTATGGCCTTCGACCATAAACTCGAAATCGGGTTTGTTGTTGACCACTTTGGCCACTTTGCCCAAGACTTCTTTTGCGGCATTGGTCACATTATAGCTACCGCTTCTAAACAACAGTTTATCTGAAATCGATACAAAGACCACACCTTTTTCTACACTGACTTCGATGTCTTCATCATCGAGGTTGCCCAAAACCCCTTTTAGGCTTTGTACCAGTGCCAAGTTTACCGAGTCGCGTCTGGTTACGGCATCTTGAAGTTTTCTGATGGTCAAATCTTTCTCACGTAGACTTTCCAATGATTTTTCAAGGTTTTCAGCACCTTTGGCGGTTAGCGTGGTCAAATTGCCCATGTTGTTGATCAACTCTTGGTTGTTGGCCTTTAAAAAGGCATTTTGATCTTCAAGGGTCTTAAGTCGTGAATCGGCGGTCGCCTTTTCTTCAAGGCAAGTATTCAACTTTACGGTGGCCGAGTTTAAAAGATCCTGGGTCTCTTTTTGCTTGGCTTCAAGTTCAGCATATTTTTTTTGTGAAACGCAGGAAGAAAGCAACAATGCGATTGCGAGTGTTCCTAAAAACAATTTTTTCATAATGTTATGTATGTATTTATGTGGTTAATCAGTTACGCATTTAAAATCGCCCCAAAATTATAGAAAATGTGGTCGATCTATAGTAGGGCTTCGTTAATCTTTTACTAAAATGTTAAAATTCTTCACTTGATGTACGAAATGTGACCATACTACGGATTTCGCGGCATAGTAATTTAATATAAAATTAGCTTTCTCACGTTTGCGCAGCAGTTTGGGCAATTGTCGGTAAAAACTCAAGTGGGCCCTTAAAATGGCCCAACTATGAAGGGGCTTCAGTTGAAAAATGAATCGAATGGCCGCGACCCCATCCAAAAGCAACCGTGAAAAGACAATAAGGGCGGCCTTACGTCTAGGCAGGTTTTTGGTGATGGTGAACAGTGAGTTTCTAAAATTTAGATATGTTTTTTTCGGATTCATGTTACTTAAAGTCGATCCTCCCAAATGATATATGGTACTATGCCCGACATATAGAACACGATGCCCGACATTATGGGCCCTCCAGCATAAATCGATTTCTTCTTGATGGGCAAAGTAATCTTCATCAAATCCTCCCAATTGGTTGAAGACCTTGCTCTTAATGAACATGCAGGCGCCGGTTGCCCAAAAAATATCGTGAATGTCATCATATTGGCCTTCGTCTTTTTCGAGTGCTTGAAAAATACGCCCACGGCAAAAAGGATACCCCAATTGGTCGATGAACCCCCCCGCAGCCCCTGCATATTCAAAGTATCTTTTGTCTTTTAGGTCTAGGATCTTGGGCTGGATGATGGCCACATCTTGATGCTCGTTAAAAGCTGTTTCTATTGGCTTCAGCCAATCTTTGGTAACCTGCACATCTGAATTCAGCAAACAAAAAAGGTCAGCATCGATGTGCTTCAGACCATCATTGTAACCTTTGGCAAAACCACCATTTGAATCGTTTTTGACAATGGTGATCTGGGGATAATTTTTTTGTAGAAATGCTATTGAGCCATCGGTACTCGCATTGTCGATTACATAAACGGAAGCCCCTTTTGAGAATTCCATGACCGATGGTAGGTATTTCTCGAGCAATGCTGCCCCGTTCCAATTCAATATGACTATGGCGGTCTTCAAAGCGAGGGCAAATTAACGGCTAAAATCAGGAATTTCCTTTAAAAACATATATTTTTCCTGATTATAGTCCATTTGACAATAATAATGGCCAAGGCCATTGGTGACCATGAGATATGTGGCCCCTAGACTTCGATTGTAAATCGCGATCTGGTCAAATGCCTGTTGGGTAATGCCGATATTCGGAGCTTTGCATTCGACCAACAAATGAATACTGCCATCAGAATTATGGACCACGATATCATATCGCTTTGAGAGATTGTTTACCACCAGTAATTTTTCAACGTTCATCAGTGATTTGGGATAACCCTTTGTGGTGATGAGAAAATGAACAACATGTTGTCGTACCCATTCTTCGGGCTGTAACACCACAAATTTTTTTCTGATAACATCAAAAATCTTGGTGCCTTGTCCTGAATGTTTGAAACGAAATTGATACGTCGGAAAATTCAATGCCTGCATCGAGCAAAGTTGATGATTTTTTTGAAAGAACGGTAAGCGATTCGAGCAACATTCAATTTATGATGATCTCATCTGCGAACACCCACGAAGGCAGTCCGGCCGCATGGTGCCAGTAGGGTGTCTTGGTGTTTTTGGCGACCACTTTGATATAGCGTATATTTTGGGGTTTGAATCGTGCGTCAAAATAGTGGATGTCATTGACCTTACTGGTCTTCTCAAGAGGGTTCGGGTTCTGTAACTCTGCAAGCAACGTATAATCTTGTTTATCGTTAGAGCCATAATAAGCGACCGATGTCGGAAAGAATACGACATGGTTGGTCACCTGCAAAAAGGCCATTGTGGCGGTACTGATGATTTGTGGTGCCTCTAAATCGATGATAACTTCCATGTCGTCGCCTTCATAACCTAGCCAATTTGCATAAAAGCTGCTGCCCCCGAGGGCACCATCGGTCAGCACCATCGGATTTTCATTGGCATACTTTTTTGGCTTGGTCAATGAAACCACTTTTTTGCCAGTGGCAATATTTGGCTTCTTCGAAACCTCAAGGGCCGAAAGATAATTGGCACCATACTCGGTAACCGTATAACCCATTTCATTCATCAATGTAATATTGTTTTTTTGGCTGGTGGCCATAAAATTGTCAAGAATTGGCGCCAAGATCGGATTGACCTTTTTCTTTCCGTTTTCATCGACGACCAATAGACGGTAATCATTGGAAATACCTTTTCTAGAAGCCTCCAACACAGCATAATCAATACTCATTCTTGCCATTTTGACCCTGTTGACAATTTCTGGTCTGTCGGCCACGGCAACCTCTGCTTGATCAAAAAGTTGTACATAGCGATCTAAAAGTTCTGGGCTTAAAAACGAAGCGAAGGCTTCCGAGGGATCGCCATACAAGAAGAGAAAAAACGCATCATCCCTTTCAAGTTCAGAATGGATTAAATCAATGTATTCCCTGATATATCTTCCTGCCTGTCCATAGTAGCCATCTGTAAATTCTTCGATGAGCGTATCCATATCCAAATCAGGATTCCACAATAGTTTTGCGGTCAGATATGATCGAAGCTCGAACAATTCACTGGGGTTGTTACTGTGTTGCTCAAAAATCCATCGTGCATTATTGTCACGAAACAATTGCACATTCGGTTGTAACGTATGCAGATTTGGGAAAGGGGCAAGAAAATTGGTGAATTGGGTGGTATAGTCCCAAATTCTAATATTATCGGTCAAGGTACCCCAACCTCTTAGGTCATTGGTAAAGTCAATACACTTTTCGGCTATTGGTGCGCTACGGTCACACTCGATGGAGCATAGTGTAACGAGTACATTCTCTCTAGGTGCCGTCTTTGGTGGTTTTCTGGTGTATTGATAGGCCAGCGTAGAGATGGTCTTTTCTGGGAAAGCTTCGGCCACTTTGTTTACAAAACGAACCATGGTCCCCGCTGGACTCCCTTCTTCCTCATCGATTTTTTTGCAATCGGTACAGAGGCAGTGCTGTTGGTTGTCGTCTTGGCTTACCGATATGACCGATGCTTCAGGATTTCTGGCCAACAGTGCGGCAACAGAATCTTTTACAATTTGCAATACGGCTTCATTGGTCAGGCACAACTGGGTTGGCAATCTTTGGTCACCACGTAGGGCATAATATTCGGGAAACTCTTCATAAAAAACCTCTTCTGGCAAAAACCTATGAAATGTGTGTACACGGGCTTGGGGCACATATTTTGGAAAGGCGGTATGGGTCACCTTATGTTTGTCGGCAAAGGCAGTATTCTCATAAAAAAGTCTCGAATGTACCGTTCGTGTGGTGATATCGGGTAGGTATTGATAATGGATTTCTGGAATCTCGAGTTTTTTTATAACTGGAATTTCTTCTGCATTAGGGGCATACCAACGGCACCCCAGATGATTCTCCAAAAATTCATATACGGCGTTCTGAATGGCAATGGGCGACCCACCCGTAATCATCAAATCGTTTTCAATGGTCTCTATCACTATTTTTTGCCCGGGCATGTTTTCTTCTTGTGCCAATCCCAAAAAGATTTTAGGGGTTGTGGCGATAAAATCTCCTTCATTGGCAATGGGTATGTTCGCCCCAGTGATTTCATTTAAATATTTCTGAAGTTGGTCAGCCGCCTTTGAAGTTGTTTCGTCGTCTTTTAGGTATTTGTCGATGACAACGGTATATTCTGTACTTCCGTTTTCGGCTATCTGAATCGTTTTCTGTACACACGATTGTAGCAGTAGCACCATAAAAACACCGAGAAGAAAGTTCTTGAACATGTCGTTAATTGTTTGATATCGGTTATGAAGATTGCCATATTTTTTCAAGACGCCGATAAATTTAGACCAACAACCCCGCCCAAAGGCCAAACAAAGTAAAAAGTGCCTGACCAATAAAGATTTCGATAGCATTGTCATGATGTATAAATCACTTAATTTAGACTATCGATATGGTAACCGCCTTGAAATGGAAGAAATAAAAAAAATCGTTGAAGATATCAATAAAAGAAGCTTTTTTCCCATTTATTTTTTGATGGGGGATGAGCCCTATTATATCGATAAGGTCTCTGGCTACATTGCCGATAATGTGTTGAACGAAGAGGAAAAGGGCTTCAATCAAATGGTTCTTTATGGAAAGGATACCTCAATCGATGAAATAATCTCGAATGCCAAACGCTACCCCATGATGGCCGAATACCAAGTGGTCATCGTCAAAGAGGCACAACATTTGTCAAGAACCATTGAAAGTCTTGTTGGGTATGCAGAAAACCCACAACCCACTACCATCTTGGTGGTTTGCTATAAATACAAAAAACTTGACAAGCGCAAAAAGCTGTACAAAGCGTTACAGAAAAACGGTCTGTTATTCGAAAGCAAGAAACTGTATGAAAATCAAGTGGCAGACTGGATCAGGAGATTATTGGCCGGTAGAGGCCTCAAAATATCGCCCAAAGCCAGTGCGCTGTTGGTAGAGTTCTTGGGCACTGATTTGAGCAAGATCAACAATGAACTCGAAAAGTTGGTGCTGGTCATAAAAAAGGATGAAGAGATTACCCCTGACCTTATTGAAAAGCATATTGGCATTAGCAAGGATTTCAACAATTTTGAATTGAAAAAGGCCATTGGTGAACGCAATGTCAAGAAGGCTACGCGCATCATTACGTATTTCGCCCAAAACCCGAAAGACAATCCTTTTGTGGTCACCATTACATTGCTGAATACCTTTTTCACCCAATTGTTGCAGTATCACGGACACAATGACCATTCTTCAAGGAATGTCTCATCGGTCTTGGGCATCAATCCTTATTTCGTGGGCGAATATCAAGTAGCGGCCAAGAATTATCCGATGAAACAAGTCAGCCATATCATTTCTGAGCTCAGAAAGCTGGATATGAAGGGCAAAGGGGTAGGGGCCTACAACAATTCGCAGGCCGATTTGCTCAAAGAACTACTCGTGAACGTAATGTGATCATTTTTTGTCAATACTGTATTTGCCGGGCCCCAATAGAAATATGAGCACGAAAATGGTCAAATATAGTAGGGCCAGTTCTTTTTTTCCGATTGGATCTGGGGCATGAACGATAAATGCAGCAGCAGCCATTGTCAGTATGGTCGGTATGGTCGCCCATTTTGTCTTAAGCCCAATGATTACCAGAATGGGCGCTACAAACTCGCCTAAAACAGCTAAAAAAAGTGTAGGTGCCTCACCAATGCCCAAAGGGTTGATGAATTCAATATTGCCTGAAATGAGCTTTTTAAATTTTGGAATTCCATGTGTCAGCATGAGGGCCGATGGCACAATGCGCAAAAGTGCCAGGGCAATATGGGTAAGCACACTATTTTTCATTGGATTGGGGGATTTTCAGTTTTGCAAATATAGGTTTTTGAGTTTTATGCCCCAAAGCTCTTCTATTTACCTAAGCTCGGGATAGGAAGTCGGGTCGGCCTCATGCATTATGGCATAGGCTTTTTCAAAAATATCCTCAGCATTGGGCTTTGAAAAATAATCTCCGTCTGAGGCATAGGCAGGCCTGTGCGCGTTGGCCGCCAAGGTTTGGGGAGCACTGTCTAAATATTTATAGGCCCCTTGTTTTTCAATGATCTCTTGCATCAGGTAAGCTGAACACCCACCTGGTACATCTTCGTCTATGATAAGCAGCCTATTGGTCTTTTTTACGCTCTCGAGCACTTCATGGCCAAGGTCAAAGGGCAACAATGTTTGGGCATCGATCACTTCGGCATCGATACCGACTTCCAACAGGTCTTTGGCGACGGCCTCAACGATACGCAAAGTCGATCCATATGACAAAAGGGTAATGTCATTGCCTTGCCGCAATGTCTCTACTTTGCCGATCGGGGTACAGAACTCCCCGAGGTTTGAAGGCCGTTTCTCCTTTAAACGATATCCGTTAAGACTTTCGATGATCAGGGCGGGTTCGTCACTTTTCATCAACGTATTGTAAAAACCGGCTGCTTGGGTCATATTTCTAGGGGCGAGAATGTACATTCCCCTGAGTAGATGAACCAACCCCCCCATAGGTGAACCCGAGTGCCAAATACCCTCAAGGCGATGCCCGCGTGTTCGTACGATCAACGGTGCTTTTTGTTTGCCGACAGTTCTGTAAAGCAAAGTGGCAAGGTCATCGCTCAAGGTCTGCAATCCGTATAGCACATAATCAAGATATTGAATTTCGGCAATTGGGCGCAATCCGCGCATGGCAAGTCCTATGCCTTGGCCAATGATACTGGCCTCTCGAATGCCGGTATCGGCGATGCGAAGTTCACCATATTTCTTTTGCAATCCCTCGAGACCTTGGTTGACATCCCCTATTTTTCCAGTATCTTCCCCAAAAACGAGCGCATTGGGATATTTGGCGAAAAGGGCATCAAAATTATCGCGTAGCACAATTCTGCCATCTATCAAATCATGATCATTCTTGTAAGACGGGGCAATGGCTTTAACGTTTGTGGCCTTTGTGGGCAATTCGCTGTAGAGATGTGAACTGAACTTGGGCGTTATGTTTTTGAGAAAGGTGTCTATCCACTGCTTCAACACCTTTTTTTCTTGTGTATCTTCACCTAAAACATACTTCAAAGCTTTTCTGGCATGGGAGGACAAGTCTTTTTTTAAGGGCTCGTTCACAGCTAACAGATCATTCTTTACTTTGGTGATAAAGACCTTGTTCGGACTTTTGTCTGCCATGGCCGATAAGAGTTTTACCAGTTTTGCCTTGTTTTGGATATTGGGCTTCAAAAACTCGGTCCAAGCTTCTTTTTTGGCATTTCGTACATGCAGTTTGATATCTTTTTCAAGTATTTGCAATTCTTCCTCAGTGGCAATATTGTTGCCGAGAATCCAATCGCGAAACTTTTTGTTGCAGTCGAAGTCCTTTTCCCATTGAAGGCGCTCATCGGATTTATAGCGTTCGTGCGAGCCCGAGGTTGAATGTCCCTGTGGTTGGGTAAGCTCGGTCACATGCACAAGTACGGGCACATGTTCTTCGCGTGCTATATCACCGGCATTTTCGAAGGCGTGTATCAATGCGGTGTAGTCCCACCCCGGTACTTTAAGTATTTCAAAACCATCATTTTCTTCATCGCGCTGTAGGCCTTTCAATACTTCTGAAATGTCACCCTTGGTCGTATGAAATTCTGCCGGCACGGAGATGCCGTAATCATCATCCCAAACGCTGATCACCATCGGTACCTGCATGACCCCCGCAGCGTTCAGTGTTTCGAAGAAATGCCCCTCGCTTGTACTGGCATTACCGATCGTTCCCCAAGCTACTTCGTTTCCATTGTCTGAAAACTTGGTTTGGTCGATACCGTCAACATGGCGGTAAATTTTAGATGCTTGGGCCAATCCTAACAGTCGGGGCATTTGACCTGCTGTACATGAAATATCAGAGCTGCTGTTCTTTTGCTTGGTAAGGTCTCTCCAACTGCCGTCTTCATTCAGGCTATGCGTGCCAAAATGCCCTCCCATCTGACGGCCAGCGCTCATAGGGTCTAAATTTATATCGGTAGTAGCGTACAGGCCATGGAAAAACTCGACGGCATTCAAATGGTCCAAGGCCATCATAAAGGTCTGGTCGCGATAATAACCACTTCTGAAATCGCCGTTCTGAAAGGCCCTGGCCATGGCCAATTGCGGCAATTCCTTTCCATCCCCGAATATGCCAAATTTGGCCTTTCCGGTCAAAACCTCACGCCTTCCCAACAAGCTGCATTCACGACTTGTGACAGCAATTTTATAATCCTTTAGAATCTGTTCTTTAAAATCAACGAAGGATAATTCATTACTGGTCTCTTGATTGGGCTTCATTTCGGGTCTCTAGGAGTTTGTCGCGAAATTAACAAAAAAGCACGAATTTATCAATCAAAAAAAACACTTATTCTTTCAAATAATATCAAAAAAACAACAAAAAATAAAGAATTTGTCAAAACAGGCATGATTAAGGAAGTCTATTTTGATGATATCGCAATCTTTTTTAAAACCATTTCCTTGTAAAGAGCCCTATTAAAGTACGTGGGCTGATGGTCACCAGAAACCGTATGCGTTCCTCATAATTGGGTTGGGCAATTTCCCATCCATTATTGGAATGAAGGGGAAAATATAACTCGAAGTAATCGGTCACCAGATTTAACCGTACCCCTGAATCATAAACAAAACGTGCATTTTCACCTTTATTTTTAAGGTAGCCTATATCGCCATATAGTTCGATCCACCGCCAAACGTTCACACTGGCATTCGCAGTGGCCATCCAATCGTTTGCAAACGGATCGGGCAACTGCGATTTAAACCCACCCTCTGCAATGATAATTTGTTGGCTGTATAGTCCTGAATCTTCAGAACGCCCCAAATAATCCAAATCGAAAAGGTAATCCGTAGGCCTGTCAAGGGCAAAACTGAAAAAATCAGAGTCTGTCTTGTTTCGGAGAAATTTCCCTGCAAAAAGCCGAATGTTGAACTGACGGTTGTTTTCATAGAGCCATCGGTATTCCATCTCGAAGGCCAGTTTTGTGAAGTCGGCCGAATGTTGTGCATCGAGCCACCATGATTTGTAATTGATGATATGATTGTCGATATCTTGAAAACGCACGTTGAACACACTATAATCTGGTTCTGTATCGATCTCATCTGCTATGGCCCCGTCAATATTTCTGAATACACTTCTATGCCTTGCGAGCAAGAATTGTCTTCTGTTGGAAATCAGGTCATCTGGTCGCCAACCAAACAATACGGAAGGGGTGAGTGTAGTGAACCGTGAATTGACCTGAAAATGTGAGGTCGAACCTGATAGCTGGTAACTCGATAGATAAAGTCCGCTTTTGCCGTGGTACTGTCGGTACCGAAGACTGGCTTTTCCGACCAATGTTTTTTCCAAAAAAGAATATGTTGGCGCTATATCAAACTGAAAAGGTCTTTCGAGAAACGTTTTGTTATAGATTCTCAGACCGGGAGTGACACCGTCATAGATATTGAAGTTGGCCACGGGCACATAGAAAACCTGATTGTAGTAAGGGTCTTCGGTATCTTTGAAAAACTGAAATTTTAAGGGTTTGTTACTGGAAAAAAATCCGTTCAAGGTCTTCCAATTGTCGCGTTGGTTGAATTCAGGAATTTTTTGGTCGTAGTTGAGTACGAGGCGGTCTTCGCCATTTCGGGGAATGGTAAATGTTTTTGAGGTATCAATATCTTTGAACCAGTACTTTGATACGACCGAATCTTTTTTCAATCCGAAAAGGGAAATCGGCACATTTGTACCCCTTTTGTTTTTGAGGATAAAGGTAATGGAGTCATCGGTTTTTCTAATCCGCTTGATTTTATAGTCAATTTTCTTTCGGGTTTTCACGTATTCTTCAAAAAACCAATCCAATTCATTATCAGAACATTGTTCAAGAACATTTTTGAAATCGGCCACTTCGATATTGGGTGAAAGTTTATGAACATTGAAAAAGTCGAGAATAGTGCTATCAATGCGTTCTTCACCCACAAACTCTGCCAAGTAGGCCAAACCCAGGCCAGCTTTATATCGGTTTGCGATTTTTTGGTTGAATCTGATCAATGAGTCATTGGGCGTGCTCAAAGCTTGGTCAATGTTTTTCCGGGCTGCCAACATACTGAAGAAGGCATATTGCTCATTGAAACCCATATCGGCCAAGTGAAAGCTTCTTACCCCCCAAATTTTTGCCAACTTGCCAATAAGTTTTTGGTTTGGGTAATATTTTTCCACAAACTTGATCATCAGATAAATGGCGATGGCGTCATTCACCCAACGGTCTTTTCTTTTATCAAAAAATAGCGTCTCGCCCAAATAACTGTCAAGCGCTGTTTTCAGCACTTTCATCTCAAACTGGAACTTTTCTCCATATGGCCGAATGAATGAAGGAAGCTGATTTAGACCATATAATGGGTTGTCATTGTACTGAATCTCGCTGACCAGTAGATTGGTATGTGGATAATCTCCAAGATTCTCATGTATGAACTCTGCTATTTTATGTATGGAAACGCCCTGGGAAATCTTGTCATATTTTTCAGCTTCTATATCGGTAACCAAAGTCAGATAGCGTGTTACATGGTTGGTGAAGGTTTTATCTCGGGTCAACAGTATCTCGCAGTTTTTGCGATTACTGCCCTTTAAGATTATTTGCTGTCCATCCAGAGATATGGAATTATTGCCACTATCAAAATTAGAGACCAGGTTCAAGCCTTCTGGATATATCAAATCGATGGTCGTCTCAGCAGGATCTGTATATAGATCTCCAAGGTCTTTATCAGAGTACAACATCCATTCACCATCAAATACAGCTGGTGACAAGTACCAGTCTTTCAAATAGTAACTGCCGTCAGGGTAGTATCCATAATCGGTAAACCTACTATTTGGCAGCTTAAGCGTATAGGTAATGAAAAGCTGTGTCGACTCATTGGGCGGTAGGGGTTTGTCTAAATGAATTTTGACAATATCCCTTTGAGCGGTCCTTTCCCATTTTAAACCTGTATAATTCTGGTCGACTACGCTGTTGATAATGGTACGGCCTCTTTCTTCATCTTTTGCGAAATAAAGACTTCGGTTAAACTCGTCGGCAAAACGCGTTGCCAGCGCCGTTTTTTTGCTCGAATAGGCATGGTTCCAATCGTTGAAATAAATAGATGAAAGTCCGTGTTCTGAATCGTTGTGGTAAGTGAGTTGTTGCTTGACCTGTATTTCATTTGTAGCCGGATCAATGGTCGCAATGAGCTTATTGCGGTGCTGAGCCAAACTTAGCCGGCCGACCAACAGAAAGCAGAATAATGAAAAGAGAAGTAGCGACTTGTTCAATTGAGTAATACTATTAAAAATTCGGACTCAATGTTCGCTCTTTGTAGAAAGCATCGATAATTTGGACTACCTCATCTGCCGAATCGACCAATTTAAACAAATCAAGATCAGCAGGGCTGATGTTTTTGGCCTCCAACAACTGGTCGCGCAACCAATCAACAAGTCCGCCCCAAAACTCAGTGCCCACCATAACAATGGGGAATTTCCCGATTTTCTGGGTCTGAATGAGCGTCATTGCCTCAAAAAGTTCATCTAAGGTACCGAAACCGCCCGGCAGCACAACAAACCCTTGTGAGTACTTGACGAACATGACCTTTCTGACAAAGAAATAGTCAAAATCCAAACTTTTGTCGTCATCGATATACGGGTTATCATGCTGTTCAAAAGGCAGATCGATGTTGAGACCTACCGAAATACCGCCCGCTTGGTGGGCGCCACGATTGCCCGCTTCCATGATTCCGGGGCCACCACCTGTAATGATACCATAACCGGCAGTGGCGAGTTTTTTTGAAATTTCAATCGCAAGATCATAGTACTCATGCGATTCTTTTGTACGTGCCGAACCAAAAATGGACACACATGGACCGATGGCACTCATCTTTTCAAAACCGTTGACAAATTCTCCCATGATTTTGAAAATGGCCCAAGAATCGTTGGTCTTGATCTCGTTCCAACCCTTATGGTGTTGTTCTTTTCTCATAGTATTGTGCTTACGTTAGACTGCCTTTGCGACAGCCTTGTTCGGGGTCTCAAGCTCTTTCTTCA
>JANQOD010000012.1 GCA_028289745.1 Allomuricauda sp.
TCAAGCCCATCAGCAAGGACCCTATCACGGCACTGACCATAATGCGCCAACTTGCAATTTTACTAAAGATCAAGAACAGACCGCCCAGCAAAATCAGTATGGTCGAGGTCTCGCCCACCGAACCGGGTATAAATCCGAAAAACATATCGGCCACATCATACTTCTGTGCCATTTCGGCCGTGTTGCCTTGGGCCAGATAACCCAATATTGTCTCACCAGAGATGGCATCTGCGGTACCGGTGCGTTCAACGGCACCATGTACCCATACCTTATCACCGCTCATCCAAGTTGGGTAAGCGAAGAATAAAAAGGCTCGAATGGTCAACGCCGGATTCAAAATATTCATTCCCGTACCTCCAAAGACTTCCTTGCCGATAACGACCCCAAAGGCGACCGCCACGGCCAACATCCAAAGCGGCGTATCAACAGGAATGATCAAGGGAACCAACATACCTGTTACCAAATAGCCCTCTTCTACTTCATGCCCTTTGATCACGGCGAACAAGAACTCAATGGCAAGTCCGACCCCGTAGGAAACAATGACCAAAGGCAGTACCGTAATGGCACCCAACCAAAAATTGTCCCAAGTCAAGAAGTGCTCGAACAATGAGAAATTTTCAGGAAAACCGCTGATGGCCGAATAGTGCTGGTAGCCGGTATTGAACATACCGAACAACAGACAGGGCACCAAGGCCATAATGACGGTGTTCATGGTACGTTTCAAATCATCGGCAGCTTTTACATGGGTACCCCGACCGTGCGTGGTCTCGTCGGGCATGTACAGAAATGTATGCAAGGCATTGAATGCCGGTGCCCATTTGCTACCCCTATAATGGTGCTTTAGAATGTGCAATCGTTTTTTGAAAGTCAATCTTTTATCACTCATCTTATCCTATTTCTTGGTGTAATAAATCGAGACCGTCCCTAATTATTTTTTGGTGGGGTTGTTTTGAGACACATACGAATTCGGTAAGGGCAAAATCTTCTGGCGCCACCTCATAGAGACCCAATTGCTCCATCTCGTCCAAATCTTTTACCATGCAGGCCTTCAACAATTGAAGTGGGTAGATGTCTAACGGAAATACTTCTTCATATAAGCCCGTGACCACAAATGCGCGATGCTCACCATTGGTATTGGTGTCAAGGTCATATTTCTTGTTGGGCCGCATCCAAGAAAAGGTCAAGGCCCTTGTCGTCGAAATTTTGTTGAAAACCGGTTTGTTCCAACCGAAAAATTCATAATCATCACCTTCTGGAATAGCGGTAACGGTATTATTGTAAAACCCTACGTAACCGTCGGGCTTTACTTTCGACCCCGTCAACACATCGCCATTGATAAGCCTAAACTTCTTCATGCTCACCCCACTGGCATACAAAAAAGTGGATATCTCGGCCCCGATCTTGGTAATGTAGTATTTGGGTGCCTTGACGGCCGAACCGGTCAACGCAATGGTTCTCTCCGCATTGAATTTTCCGGTCAGTAGCCACTCACCGATAATGATAAGGTCTTGGGGAGATATGGTCCATACCACTTCCCCTTTGTTGATCGGGTCAATTTTATTGATCTGCGTTCCTACCAAACCAGCTGGGTGCGGACCTGAAACCTTGTGAAGGTCAATGCCCTCCATTTTACTGAAAGGTGATGTCGAAGTATTGCCGACCGAAACGTGGATCGAACCCGGTGTCATCTTTGCAAGAGCATTGATGGCCGTCTGTATTTCTTTCTCCCTTCCCCTTAAAACATAGTCAACTTCCGCGGCCAAAGGCGCTGTCGTATAGCCTGAGATGAAAATGGCCTTGGGTACCATGTCTGGATCGGCGATGATGTCATAAGGTCGCTGTTTGATGAACGGCCAGCAACCTGATTTTAGCAATGCCTCCCTAATTTCGTTTTCATCTGCCTTGGCAAGGT
>JANQOD010000018.1 GCA_028289745.1 Allomuricauda sp.
TTTTTGTGGTTTGGTTTTCTGAAAGGAATGAAATATTTTGCGGAAAAAGGGGTTATAGTATCACTATGGACTTGAATAGGAAGCAGTTATCGTTATTGATTACCATCTTCTCGATGTCGATCATCGTATTGCTTGCCTATAGTATACGTTTGGGCGCAAAACAAGAAGACGAGTATGTCATAGAAATGGCGCTCACCGAAGAAGATTTGGAAGAGATCCTGAAGGAAGAAGAACAAAAGCTTGAGGAAATTGCCCAAAACGACCCCATAAAGACCCATAGGGCCTTCAACGAGACAGCCAAACCGAACGTAGGCAATCCCGAACCCTTAAAGACTTTGGAAGAACTCATGGAAGAGCGCGCCATGGACGACTCCCAGAAAGATTTCCTTAGCAATGATGCCGGTTATGCCGCAAACTTGAAGGAACTTGCCAAAAAGAGGGAAGAGCAGAAACAAAAACTTGGGGAACGGGAAGCCCAAAAAAAGGAATACACCCAAAACCTTTCTGAGCGCCGGACCACCATATCGTTCTCATTGGTCGATAGAAATTCGCACCGTTTACCACCACCTATTTATACGTGCCTTCGGGGTGGCAAAGTAGTCATTAACATTGAAGTTGATGCGCTGGGTTATGTTACCGATGCCGGCTTCAACGAAAAAAGCTCGAATACCAAAGACTGGTGCCTCATCGAGAACGCCATTACCTATGCTTTAAAGTCAAAGTTCAGCCCCCACGAAAGACCATCGCAGATCGGCACGATCACTTACCTATTTCAGAGCAAGTAATCGTAGTAAATCTTCTTGAATGTTCTGCCCTTTGTCTTTATTGTACCAAAGCTGTAGTTCTTGTTTGAATTCAGGGGTCAATCGACCATGTTCCTTTTTATGATCGGCGACCAGTTTTGTGGCCACTGAAGGTCTTGGGCCCCATGTGTACAAAATTTCCCCGGCTTCTTGATCAACGGCGATCAGCTTCGGGATGGACAAGGTTCCGTTGGTCAAAAACCTATTCATCAACTCAAGGTTTTCATCGCGAAGAATGACCTTAAAATCAAGGTTGGGCGATAGTTCGGCCAATTTGTTCATGATGGGCATGGCATGTGCCGCATCACCACACCAACTTTCGGTCAACACCAACCATAATACCTTCTTGTTTTGGTTCTTTACCAGCTCTTCAGCCGCTTTGGGCAGTTTGAAGGTTTTGTCCCATCGTGCCATGCGACGGTCGTTCAACTTGGTATAGTCAACCAATGTTTCGGTTTGTTCAGAACCTGTTGTCGCCCTCTCCGAGACCAATTTCGATACGCTATCACGATAGGTTCGATAATCAACGGCCCAGGGCAAACTTTCTGCGATCAACTCAATATCGGTTTTTGTCTCCACAACATCGGTACTTGTCATATTTTAACTTTTTTGCAAAGCTATGGTCGCAAAATGACACAAAAGCTGACATGTGTCAGTAACCGAGTTATCCGTTTCGAAACTGAATGTTCATTTAGAGGGCATCAAATCAATGGTATCACCCATGTATGGCCGACAGTCTTCTTCTAGCTCTATATACTCAATATCATCAAGTTCAAAGAGCATTCCCTCATAGGCGTCGAAACCTTCCGGTAAATACGACCAAACATCAAAACCCAAGTCTATCTCTTCGAAGTCGTCATCTTCGATATATTCGATGGTACTGATGGCAAGGTCACTTCGGGCAGGGGCACAACAATCTTTGCCCATAGGGTTCACTTCTGAAGGGAAAGGGGTTTTATCCCTTTCATTTTTTGCTGAGATAGATGCCGTTATCAATATAAAAAGGACTGATGTAATTATATTTTTCTTCTTGTTCATAGTTGTTTTTTAAAGTTCAATGGTCTATAAAAAAGTGATTTCTTTGGCCTTCAACGCCTTTTGTAAAGAGATATACAATTTGTCAACATTTCTGGTTATTGGCCTACCCCTTTTGGGCTGCATTACCCCAATAAGGTCTCCATCTTTCATAGACATTAGGGAATAAAGGCTCACCACCCGCCCCTCGGCCTTTAGAAGGTTTTGCAGATCCGCAAGAATATGTTTTTCAAAAGCCAAAGATCCATAGATGAACTGATAGTACGCGCCTGATGGCTTTTCAACCTTAAATTCACTGCCTATCGTCCATCTTCTATTTTCCGGTTCATCAAGTGCGGTTTTTTCTATAGTGCCTCTTTCAAATTCTTGATACAGTTTTGGTCTTTTCTTCTTCATAGCAGTTGCTTTTGCGGGCCTATGACCTATGGTCAAAGCCTTCACAAAAATACGATTGAAAAAAGATTATTGATAGCTATACTTAGTTAAATGCTTGTTAAACTATTAACATATAACAGTTTTACTATCAATTATAAAGGATTACGCTTTTTGACCATTCCCCCGCGGGTATCATTGATGCTGTTCATGACCACAAAGGCCTGGGGGTCTATTTTGGTAAGTTCCATGTTCAATTTTCTGATTTCCAATCGGGTAATGACCGTATAAATGACATCATACTCATTGCG
>JANQOD010000036.1 GCA_028289745.1 Allomuricauda sp.
CCACCTCTTTCACCAACCAAAAATCAAATTGCTTGAGATATCGCAGTCCGCCATGAATCAGTTTGGTCGATTTACTACTGGTGCCGGAAGCAAAATCGCCTTTTTCGACCAGTGCTGTTTTCAATCCCCTTGAGGCAGCATCCAAAGCAATACCGGCCCCCGTAATGCCCCCACCGATAACCACCAGGTCAAATGTTTTTTTTGAGAGTTCATCGATGATCTTTTTGCGGTCAAGGTTTGAAAATCGAATGGTTGCTTTCATTTCAATAGCAAATTTTTACACTAGTTTCAAATGTAAGGGTTTGCGTTACCCTTTCAAAGAGGCCTTTGTTATGGTTTGGTGAATTCATATTCACGTTCTACCAGACAAACGCGAACCTTGTACCATGAGTACCATTCTTCAATACCTCTTTTTTGGGCCACTTGGTGGTCGACATTGGCTTTCCAATCGGCAATGGACTGTAAATTTTGCCAATAGCTTACCGAAATGCCCAAACCGGATCTCGCACTTTCAAAATCGATAAATCCAGGTTGTTTTCGTGCCATACTTTCCATCGTTTCTGCCATTGCGGCATAGCCATGATCCCCCTCGGTTCTCATATTGGTGAAGATTACGGCATAGTAAGGTTTTGATAATTTCATTTAGAAGATATATTCCTTTTCCAAAAAATAGTTCACAATGGCCTCTTTCATCAGTACCGATTGCTCACCTGCCTTTAGGGGCGGCAGGTTTTCCTTTATCTTAAAATGTGGCCAGCCCTCATCATCGAAGAAATCGAATTCATAATAGCCGTAGGGTTCCAAAAGCCTACAAATGGCGATATGTATCAAATTTACTTTTTCATCTTTCTTGAAGTTTCGGTGAAACTGTCCCAGTTCCTGTACCCCGACCAAATAAATGATACTATCAAGTTCAAGCTCATCGCCATCGGCAAATTGATCGGAAAGCTTTTCGACCAATAGCTGCCAACGTTCTTTTAACAACGTATCTCTCGCCATGCTTCAAAGGTACAAATCAATGCCCTATATTTGGGTCATGAGCTTTTTGGATATCGTGCTCGGCATTTTATTGGTTTGGGGCCTCTACAAAGGGCTCAAAAATGGCCTGTTTGTCGAAATCGCCTCGCTAATTGCGTTAATTGCGGGCATTTACGGAGCCATTCATTTTTCATATATCACTGCAGACCATCTAAGCGAAAATATGGAATGGAACGAGCGCTACATCAAAATCACCGCATTCATCATCACTTTTGTCATCATCGTTGTGGTTGTTCATCTAGCGGGAAAGTTCTTGACCAAGATTGCCGATTTTGCCATGTTGGGGCTATTGAACAAAATCGCTGGGGGTATCTTCGGCGCCCTCAAAGTTGCGGTTATTCTAGGGGCGTTTCTCCTTTTTTTTGACAGGATGAACACTTCGTTAAGCCTTGTGAACGAAGAGACGAAACAAGATTCGATTCTCTATGAACCCATTAAGGAAATCGGGGCGATTGTCTTCAGCTTGGTGCTCAACAAAGAAGATGACAATGAAGATATGGCCGAATAGCAACCCTTATTTTCTGCTTTTCTTCCAAAAAATCGTACTAATTGCCGAAAAGAACCTGTTACTAAAGAAAAAAACGGTTAACATTGTTGTCCGCGTTTTTTGATCGAGTGTAGAAAACGCTGTCGAAGAACCCCCAATTCTTCCCTGAGCTGCCTTAAGAACATGAAGATGAAAATGGCAGTTTTTTTTCGTAGGCATTCCGCTCTGATAATTCTATTGTTTCTTTCGTGTACTTCTGAAGAAGTGCAACAATCAGATTTTGTTGAAGCCACCAATGTTCAAACATTGGAAAGGGAGCTTTTGACATCGGTCAATGATTATCGCGTGTCCATAGGCAAGGGAATTCTTGAGTTTAATGCAATAGCTTATGATGCGGCTAACGACCACAATGATTATATGATATCAAAAGGAAGTTTGAGCCATGATAATTTTAATCAGCGGGCATCTAAGATATACGCTGAAACCAGTGCCAAAGAAATTGCCGAAAATGTGGGCAGAAACTTTCAGACTGCCGAAGAGGCACTACAATGGTGGCTAAACAGCCCATCACATAGATCTTCGCTTGAGGGCAATTTTACCCATACGGGCATCAGTGTGAAAAAAGACAACCTAGGAAATATCTATTACACCCAGATTTTCTTCAAATAAGGTTTGCGCAGGGTACCAATAAGGCGGTTCATCGATAAAATCGACCTTAGGTACCGCTTTGTGTCTTTATGGTTTCGTTCATTGGTTTTTTCTGCTCGATAAACGGTCGAAAACCCTATGAAACTTCTATTTTTATCGATAAAATTTTAGTCGTTGTTCGTCGATTGGCCCTTATGGGGTATGGTTTTGCAGATAAACGAAAAAATAATCTCTCTCACGGACTTTTTATTAGCGTTCTGTGCTTTCGAAACTACTTTAGCGGTGCAATAAACCTAAATGTTCAAGACTAAGTTTCCCCAAATCATGAAGTTTCAAAACCTACTGTTTCTTCTTTTCGCATTGATGATCTTTTCATGCTCCCCTTCTTCGGTAACAGAAGAAGAAGCGCTATTTGAAAATCAAAGCGGCAATTCTGAAAACACAAAATTGGTCGCGACCGATCAAGAAAAAAACCTGCACAATCTAGTAAACGAACACCGTGCCGAAATGGGCTTGAAAAAGTTACAGTTCAGCAACGAGGCGTACCCATTTGCTGGTGAACACAATGAGTATATGATAACGCAGGGCAAGTTGAGCCACGATAATTTCAACGCTAGGGCGGCAGGCGTGGCCCAAGAAACCGGTGCAGGCCATGTTTCTGAAAATGTTGCCAAAAATTACACCAACGAAGAAGCACTGCAAGGTTGGCTAGAGAGTAATTCGCATAGAGAGACCATCGAAGGCAATTTTACACACAGTACCATCAATATTAAGGAAGACGATGAAGGAAACTTATATTTCACACAGATTTTCTTTCACAAATAAATTTTGATTCGGATTTAGTTTCATCTCCAGATGCATGTTTATAATGGTTTGGTAAAGAGCCTCCTTTTTGGAGGCTTTTTCATACCTTTCGGAAAAACTGGAAAATGCACATGGCACCTCCCTTCAATTTGAACAAATGGATTGAAGAAAACCGTGATACCCTAAAACCCCCCGTCGGTAATCGAAACCTGTACAAAGATGCCGATGATTATATCGTCATGGTGGTCGCAGGGCCCAATGCCCGAAAAGATTACCACTATAACGAGACCGAAGAACTCTTCTATCAACTCGAGGGCCATATCGAGGTTCATGTACAAGAAAATGGTCAGAAAAAAACCATGAAACTCGGCCCTGGAGATATGTACCTGCACCCTGCAAAAGTACCCCACTCCCCGGTTCGACATGAAGGCTCGATCGGGTTGGTGATCGAGCGAAAGCGCGCCGAAATGAACGTTGATGATGGCCTGCTCTGGTTCTGCGACAATTGTAACCACAAATTATACGAAGCCTATTTCACTTTGCATGACATCGAAAAAGACTTTTTGAAGCACTTTGAGCATTTTTATGGTTCAGAAGATCTGAGAACCTGCGACAAATGCGGCACTATGATGGAAGTTGATGAGCGTTTTGTAGCTAAAGAATGATGTTATGTCGATCATTGCCAAAATCATCATTGCACTGGTGGCCCTGTTACACCTTTATTTTCTTTGGTTGGAAATGTTCGCCTGGACGACCAAAGCCAAAAAAGTGTTCCGGAAATTTCCAAAAGAGCTCTTCGAGCCCACAAAAACGATGGCTGCCAACCAAGGATTGTACAATGGATTCTTGGCTGCTGGTCTTATTTGGTCCTTAACGATCAAAGACGCGACATGGCAATTCAATGTAGCCCTCTTTTTTCTTGCCTGCGTGGCCATAGCCGGAATTTATGGGGCATTTTCCGTATCAAAAAAGATATTTACCGTTCAGGCACTACCTGCATTGCTCGGCATTCTTCTACTATTGGCCTCTTATTTATAAAAGTAATTGGGGCATGATGGCCATTCTTTGTAGCTTTGCCGAAATGTAACAAAACACCTCAAAAAAGTTATAAATGTCATTGGTAACCACGGATTTTGGAATAGAAAAAGCCCTTCAACAATTAGGGGTACAGGACATGAACCACGGAACTTCAACAGGATCACAAAATTTTGGGTCTGGAGAACCCATGGCATCATATTCACCTGTAGATGGCCAGCTTATCGGTAAGGTGAGCACGACCATTGAAGAAGATTATGAAAAAGTGATGTCGGTCGCCACTGAAGCGTTCAAACAATGGCGTAAGATGCCTGCACCGCAACGCGGAGAAATCGTACGTCAATTTGGTGAAAAGCTCCGTGAATTGAAAGAGCCCTTGGGCAAATTGGTTTCTTATGAAATGGGCAAATCGTATCAAGAAGGATTGGGCGAAGTGCAAGAGATGATCGACATCTGTGATTTTGCGGTGGGTCTTTCACGCCAACTCCATGGCCTCACCATGCATTCTGAAAGGCCTGGGCATCGCATGTACGAGCAATATCATCCACTAGGGGTGGTAGGTATTATCTCGGCCTTCAATTTTCCCGTAGCGGTATGGTCATGGAACACTGCCCTTGCCTGGGTATGTGGCGATGTTTGTGTGTGGAAACCTTCAGAAAAAACCCCACTCTGTGGCATTGCCTGTCAGAACATCATTGCCGAAGTGCTGAAAGAAAATGACCTTCCCGAGGGAATCTCTTGTCTCATCAATGGCGATTACAGGGTAGGTGAGATGTTGACCCATGACAAGCGCATTCCGTTGGTTTCGGCCACGGGATCTATCCGTATGGGTAAAATCGTGGCCCGGACCGTGGCATCGAGACTCGGCAAATCATTGTTGGAACTTGGCGGTAATAATGCGATTATCGTCACTCCCGATGCTGATTTAAAAATGACCATCATCGGGGCTGTCTTCGGTGCGGTGGGCACTGCTGGCCAGCGGTGTACCTCTACAAGGCGCTTGATAATCCACGAATCAATTTACGAGAAGGTGAAGAATGCCTTGATCGATGCCTATCGACAACTGCGTATCGGTAATCCTCTCGATGAAAACAATCATGTAGGGCCCCTTATCGACACCGATGCCGTAAAGATGTACGAGGCAGCTTTGGAAAAGGTCAAGGACGAAGGCGGAAACATTATTGTGGAAGGTGGCATTCTTAACGGTGATGGCCATGAAAGTGGCTGTTATGTGAAACCTGCGATCGCCGAGGCCAAGAACGATTTCGAAATCGTACAAGAAGAAACCTTTGCCCCTATTTTATACCTATTGAAATATACCGGAGATGTCGAAGACGCCATCGAGTTACAAAATGGTGTGGTACAAGGGCTCTCATCTGCCATCATGACCAATAACCTTAGGGAGGCCGAGAAGTTTTTGTCGGCCGCCGGAAGCGACTGTGGCATTGCTAATGTGAATATCGGCACCTCGGGTGCTGAGATCGGTGGGGCCTTTGGTGGCGAAAAAGAAACCGGCGGAGGTCGTGAAAGCGGTTCTGACGCTTGGAAAATCTATATGCGCCGCCAAACGAACACTATCAACTATACTACAGAGCTGCCTTTGGCACAAGGCATTAAATTCGACTTATAGCCAACATAAAAATTCCCTGTTCGCTTAGCTCCTTCGCGCTGTCAGATATAGCACTGGCTCAAACGATCAGGGAATTTTTACTGCCCATGGGGATCGAAGAATCTTTGTTCCGTAAGCAAAGATCTATTCGGTTGGCTATTGGTCTTTTGCACTTTTGTTTTCTTTTGCAATAGCCGTGTCGCTAACCGTCCAACTACCACGTAACAAGTTTTGTGCCCCAAGAATGAGCAGCATACAAACAAAGGTCAAAAAATTAAGTATAGCGGCTTTCATTTTCATCTCGTTTCACATTACCCAATATACTGTTCAAAGAATTGGTTTGAAAGGGGTAATGTGGTTTCTGAAAGAAATTCTTTATGCTTGTCAGCTCTTACTGTATATTCGGTAGATCACAAAAA
>JANQOD010000092.1 GCA_028289745.1 Allomuricauda sp.
TGATTGCCGGTATCGTATTGACCGGTGGCGGAAGCCAATTGAAGCATTTAAAGCAGTTGGTAGAATATATAACCGGTATGGATACCCGAATCGGTTATCCGAATGAGCATTTGGCGGGTGATTCTGATGAAGAAATTGCCAGTCCCCTTTATGCCACAGCAGTCGGTCTGTTGATGAATGCCCTGAAGAATGACAAGGAAAACAAAAAAGAATGGGCAGCGGCCGAGACTGAGCAAGAAGAGATTTTGGTCGGCCAAGAAGCTTCAGTACAACAGAAGGGCCAGGTTCAAAAAGAGCGAAAATCCATTTTTGACAAGTGGTCAGAGAAACTAAAAGATTTTTTAGATAACGCAGAGTAAAAATATCCATCAAAAAATAATCCGTAAGAAAAACATCATGAGCAAGAACATTGAATTAGACAACATTTCTTTTGATCTGCCGAAAAACAAGAGCAATGTCATAAAGGTAATCGGCGTTGGCGGTGGCGGTAGCAATGCCATCAACCACATGTTTCAGGCAGGGATCAATGGGGTCGATTTTGTAATCTGTAATACCGATGCCCAGGCATTGCAGAACAGTGCCGTACCGAATAAAATACAATTGGGCGTTTCATTGACCGAAGGACTGGGTGCGGGTGCCAATCCTGAGGTGGGTGAACAGGCAGCCGTTGAAAGTATGGAAGAGCTGAAAAACATGTTGGAGGGCAATACCAAAATGGCGTTCATCACTGCCGGTATGGGCGGTGGAACCGGTACCGGGGCCGCCCCGATCATCGCCAAATTGGCTGGTGAAATGGATATTTTGACCGTGGGCATCGTGACCATTCCTTTTCAATTTGAGGGGGTCATGCGATGCAAACAAGCACAATTGGGCATTGAGAAACTTCGCGCCAATGTCGATTCATTGATTGTCATCAACAACAACAAACTGCGTGAGGTTTACGGTAATCTTGGCTTCAAGGCCGGTTTCTCAAAAGCTGACGAAGTGTTGTCAACGGCAGCAAGGGGCATTGCAGAGGTAATTACCCATCACTACACACAGAACATTGATTTACGCGATGCAAAGACCGTGCTTTCCAATAGTGGCACGGCAATCATGGGATCCGCTACGGCATCGGGTTCTGCAAGGGCTTCAGAGGCCATTATGAAGGCGTTGGATTCCCCATTGTTGAACGACAATAAGATAACGGGCGCAAAGAATGTATTGTTGTTGATCGTTTCAGGTGCCCAAGAGATCACCATCGATGAAATCGGTGAGATCAATGACCATATACAGATTGAGGCAGGTCATGGTGCCAATATCATTATGGGTGTGGGCGAAGATGAAGATTTAGGCGACGCTATTGCCGTTACCGTCATTGCAACCGGTTTTACCGCCGATCAACAAAACGATATCGTCAATACAGAAACAAAAAAGATCATCCATACCCTCGAAGACGAACAAAAGGCCGAACAAGAGCTACAGACCGATCAGACCCGAACGATCTCACCGATACCGCCCACAGCTGATGAAGAGCCAATCATAAAACATCAGCTAGAAGAGGATGTTGAAAGTGATCGAGAGGTGCCGGAAGATGAATTGATTCCTACGACCAGTTATATCAGAAATTTTAATGTCTTCTATGAAGAAGTGGTCGCTGAGAATGTAGAGGATGATTTTGTGATCGTCGAGGCAAAGAGCATTCTCAATGATATTGAGGTCGTAGATCCTGAAGTGGTCTCCTCAAAAAAGGAAGAAGAAGACCAATTCGCATTGGCCTTTGATATGCCGTTGAACAAAGAAGAAGAACCAGAAATGGAGCATACGGTCACCTTTGATTTAGATGAAGAGGTCAAAGACATCAATATCAATGAATATGTGGAAGTAGAACCGGTATTGGATTTTAACAAAGAAGGAGAAACCCGATATGACCTTCAAGAATATATGGAGCTTGAAAACCAGTTGACCGGTGCCACGTCTTTAGCGGAAACCCACGAACCCAAATTGGTAGAAGATGAACTGGTCTTCGAAAAAAAGGTAATCAATACCGAAGCCTCAAAAGGGGGCGACGAGGGTAAGACCGGTAATGTAAACCCTTTCGAAAGCTCGATAGATGACCTTTTAAAGAGTAGGGCCGACGAGCGTAGAAAAAAGCTTAAAAACTTCAACTATAAGTTCAAAAACAGTGTGAACAATGTTGATGAAATTGAAAAAGAACCGGCCTATAAGCGACAGGGAGTCGATTTGAACGAGGTACCGAAAGAACAAAAAGTGTCAAGAACCACTTTGAGCGAAGACAGTAACGATGAGATACAATTGCGTTCGAACAATTCATTTTTACACGATAATGTTGATTAGTAGTGTTTAGTTGGCATCTTTGACAAAGGATGTTTTAGACCCGAAAGTTGAATAAATTTTCGGGTTTATTTTTTATCTTCGCAGCCCTAAATAGGTCAAAAAATGGGTTTGCAAGAACAAGTGATGACAGAAATGAAAATAGCGATGAAGGCTAAGGATACGGTTGCTTTAGAATCGCTTCGGGCCATTAAGTCGGCTATTTTGCTTGCAAAGACCGAGAAAGGCGCAGGTGCTGAATTGAGTGAGGAAGATGAGGTAAAGCTGGTTCAAAAATTGGTCAAGCAACGAAAAGACAGCGCGGCCATTTTCACAGAACAAGGCAGAAATGATCTGGCCGAACCAGAATTGGCCCAGGTCGCCGTCATTGAAAAATTCTTGCCAGAACAATTGACCGAAGAAGAAATTGAGAAAGTTGTCGTTCAAACCATTGATGCCATAGGGGCATCGGGTATGCAAGA